>JABGRQ010000032.1 GCA_018648225.1 Chloroflexota bacterium | reverse complement strand
TAATATTGGTGATATGCCCGGAGAAGGTGGAAAGCGACTGCTCGATAGATTGCTCGTCGCCGATGTCGGCGTAGATAGTTTCAAAAATACTGATTTCGGATTGGCTCCCGGCGGGGATGTGCATACCGCTTTGCGCCATGAGCGCCAGCAGGCCAACGGTTTTCAGCGTGACGGTTTTGCCGCCGGTGTTGGGGCCGGTGACAACGAGGGCGCGAGTCTGCGGAGCCAGTTCTACGTCAATCGGGACAACGCTTTCTTGATCGAGCAAGGGGTGGCGGGCCTGGTAGAGACGGATGACCGGGGACGGCGGGCGGGAGGATGCGTCGTGCTTCGTGCGTCGTGCGGCGTGCCCCCGTTCCCGGCCTTCGGTCAGCGCAAGCAGCTTTGGCTCCACGGCATCCAGCGCATTGGCGTATTTGGCGCGCGCAAAGGCCAGATCAATTTCAGCCAACGCGATAAGCATGTCTTCGAGAGCGTCGTTGTGTTCGGCAACCAGAGCGGTCAGTTCGGAAAGAATACGGCGTTCTTCATCACGCTCGGCAAGCTGCAATTCACGATAGGCGTTATTCTTCTCAACAATGCTCAACGGCTCCATGAAAACTGTAGCCCCGGATGCCGATTGATCGTGAATAATGCCTTTGACACGCCCCTTGAAATCAGCACGCACGGGCAGCACATAGCGGCCATCTCGTTGCATAATCAATGCTTCTTGTAAATACTTCGCAATATTGGAATTACTTATCATGCGCTGCAACTGCGCCATCAGGCGATCGTGTTCAATTTTCAGATTCCGGCGAATTTTCCCCAGAGCATCCGAAGCGCTGTCAAGGATTTCGCCGCGATCCGAAAGCGCGTTGGTAATCACATCCACCAGCCCCAACCCATCTGGCAAGCGCAGCGATAATTCGACCAAATACGGGTAATCCAGACCCTCACGCTCAAAAGTGCGTCGCAAATTACGCGCCGCCACAAGCGTATATTTGACATCCAGCAGCTGGTGAGGTTCCAGCACCACCATACGGGCGGCGGCGCGCAGCACTTCGCGCAGATCGCGCGCCCCACCAATACTCACTGTGGGAATCGCTTCAATCAACTGGCGCGCTTCGCGCGTTTCGGCCAAGTGTTGGCGGGCATCCTCCAGATGCGTGGTCGGCTTCTGTGCGCGGGCTAACTCCCGCGATGCCGAAAAACTGCAATAGCCAGCCAAGCATTCCAGAACCTTGTCATATTCGAGAGTGTGCAGCGTTTTCTCATCCATAATGCGTTGCGAGTTTACCATAAAATATACCCCCCCTCTCCAAACTTGGGAGAGGGGCTGGGGGTGAGGGCAAAAGAGGGCTACAATATGGAATATGTCGCGTTATGTTATTTTGACAGGAATACTGCTGGCGCTACTGACCTCGGGGTTGGCTGCTGCTCAAAAATGCGAGCCGCGCCCCGAGGCCTGGTTCGCTGAAGTCTTTGGCATCCAACTCCCGGCGGATTTCCCCGAAACCCTGAAGTTGGTAACTTCGCCCAAAGAAGTGGCGCACGGGTATCTTGAGATCACCAATGACTCGAATGCCCCGCTATATCTACTGCCCCCCACAGCGGAGCCAACCCTCATCACCACAGCCCAACCCGCCATCGCCGACGAAACCCTGAACGGAGAAATCAACCCTGAGTTGATTCTGCACCACGAGCGCGCCCCCGATTTAGCGGCGTTCAGCATCCAGCCCGGTGAAACCTTGCACCTGGATACCACATCCCTGACAGCCCTATTGCCGTATATCGAAGCGCGCAATATCATCGATTACAGCCGCCCAGGGCTGGTGCTGCTCCCCAATACCCAGCGCGGGGAATTTTTACTCATCCACGGGGTGCAACTCTATACCATCCAATTGACGATTGGCTATGCTTTCAATGAAGGCTTCGCCGCCGAGATTTGCGGAGAAACTGTAAAGGCGCAAACAGAAAGCATAGCCGAAGCCAGCCCGTTTCACCCACAGGTTGGCGGCTTTATGCTGCTGATTGCCGCGCTGCTCGTTGTGGGGGTGGAGCGCTATCACTACATAACTTATCGGCGCACAAAAAAATAACGCAATAACGCTTATTACAACACCCCTAATTCACGCGCCCGTAACGCGGCTTGCGTGCGATCAGAAACCCCCAACTTGTTGAAAATATTGCTAATATAGTTTTTCACCGTCCCCTCGGCGAGATAGAGCTTGGCGGCAATTTGCTTATTCGAGAGACCTTGCCCCAGCAATTCAAGCACTTCAATCTCGCGTTCCGAGAGCGGATCGGGGATACTGGTATTGAGCGGGCGCGCGGCGGGTTCCAGGCGGGCGAATTCGGCGAGAACTTTGCGAGCCACCGAGGGCTCAATCAGCGCGCCTCCAGCAGCAACCTTGCGGATGGCCTCCGCTAATTCGCTGCCAGAGACATCTTTAAGCAAATAGCCCAACGCCCCGGCGCGTAATCCCTCGAAGATATATTCGTTATCATCAAAGGTAGTCAGAATAATCACGCGCGCTTCAGGCCAGCGCTCGATCATGCGGCGGGTGGCTTCCACGCCATCCATGCCGGGCATACGGATGTCCATCAGCACCACATCGGGGGCAAATTCCTCATAGGCATCCAGCCCGGCCTGACCGTTTTCGGCCTCGCCAACCACCTGTAAATCGCCTTCAAGTTCGAGAATTGTACGCAAGCCGTCGCGCATCAGGCGTTGATCATCCACAAGCAGCAAACGGATCGGGGGTGTCATGCTTTTTCTCCATCGATTGTCAGGGGCAAATAAACGCGCAATTGCGCCCCACCAGCATCCCGGTTGCCCAGTTCCAACCTGCCGCCTAATTGTGCCACGCGCTCGCGCAGGCCGCGCAATCCAAAGCGATTTTCGTCCAGATGCGCCGGAAGCCCAACGCCGTCATCACTGACCATCAGTTGCACAGTATCAGTCTGATGGCTCAACTGCACCCAGACATGCTGTGCCTGGGCGTGGCGCTGCACATTGGTGAGGGCTTCTTGCACGGCGCGGTAGATGGTGAGCCTGTGGGCGTTGGGAATGGTAAATTCTTCGGGGGGCAGAATCAACTCCACATCCAGACCAGTGGCTGTATCAAAGGGAGCTATGAGCCGTGGCAATGCATTCCACAGGGAAAGATCGGTTTGCAGTGGTTCTCGCAAAGTCGCTACTGTGCTGCGCAATTCACTCAAGGCCTCGCGCACCTGCTCTCGTACAGTTTCCACCATTTGCGTAGCCCGGCCCGGATCATCTGGTATCAGACGTTGCGCACCCTCCAATTGCACGGCGGCCACTGTCAGGCGATGCCCCAGTGTGTCGTGCATTTCACGGGCCAGGCGGTTGCGTTCTTCGGAAACGGCCAATTCTTCAACACGCCCAGCATATTCTTGCAATTGCTGGTGAGCAACTTGCAGTTCGCTGAGCAGGCGCTGGCTCTCTTTGCGGGCTTCTTCGGCTGTCGCCAATGAACGCGCAAAAGCAGCAAAAAACCAGTATCCCGCCGAAAAAGGCAGCAAAGTCAGAAAAGCTTCCAGAGGGTCGCCGGTGAGAAAGAAGATCAATCCGGTGAACAGGGTAAAAGCCCCCACCCATAAATAACCCGTCCGCTCAGGAAAAACCATCATGGCTTGTGCGCTGAGGATGAAAAATAACATGGGGAAAACTCCCCATTGGGGTTGCATCGAGATGAGGACACTGACAATGATT
>JABGRQ010000031.1 GCA_018648225.1 Chloroflexota bacterium | reverse complement strand
GTGCCAATCACACTCTCGGATTTTTCCGTGTTTGTTTCGGTTGTACAAAGTCCAAGGGACTATATACGCATATACACATTGGATGCCACACAATACCTGGACGCCCAGGTTCATATGGTGCCTCACAACTGGTTTATTCGCCAAGAAATGGTACCGGCGCGCGTCGATATGCTGGATAATCAGGGCATTGTTGCAGAAAATCCACCTGGTTTGCAAGGCTACGGTACGATGCTCGTGGTGCCTCAGGGCGAAGATCGCACAACGCGCTTCGAGTTTGGCTTGCCAGCCGAAATAGTTTTGCGTCAATCAACAGATGTCATCTGGCAATATCAGTTGCGCGTGCAAAAACAGGCGGGCACCCTGGCTGTTCCGTTGCATCTGCAAGTGCTGCTGCCAGAGGGTGCTGAAGTTGTCTCAACTCAACCCGAGGGCATCGTACAAAATGGCCGTTGGCAGGCAGATATCCCCCTATGGACGGACATAGACATTATTGTGGAGTTTAGCGTGCCATGAAAACGAAGCGCCTCAATATTCTCTTCCCGCTGCTCATCAGCCTTATATTGGGGATTGTTTATACCTTAACGATTGCTCCCGGTCTCTCCTGGGCGAATCGGGGTGCTGATGGCGGCGATTTCATCACCGCTGCGGCAACGGGGGGCGTGGCACATCCAACCGGATACCCTACTTATTTGGCGCTGGCGTGGTTCTTCCAGCAACTACCGCTTGGTAATCTGGCTTTTCGTACCAATCTTATGTCGGCGTTTTTTGCGATACTCACAGCCTTGTTCGTGGCGGATTTGGTCAGATGTAGTTTCAGTGGCAGTGAACAGAATACGCGTTGGGCAGGTTTTCTCGCTGGATTGGCCTTTGGGCTATCACAGTTATTTTGGTCACAAGCGCTGATTACTGAAGTGTACACGCTAAACGCTTTCTTTGTTATCTTGCTCTTGTGGCTGAGCCTGGCTGCACTCAAACCTGAGCAACATGTATTTTTCAAGCCCGTTTGGCTCGAACGTCTCGGTGGATTGATTTTTGGCCTGGCGTTGGGCAACCAGATTACCGTGGTTTTTTTGTTGCCTGTGTGGCTGCTGTTTGGTACGCGCCGTTTAACCGAGGGGCAAGCGCTCCAAAAACGGAACTCGTTTATACACCCGCAGCAAATTAACTGGCCAGGTCTGGCGCGTCGGGTTGGCTGGTTGTGTATCGGCCTGCTTATTTATGCGACTATTCCCCTGCGGGCGCGCTCCGGCTCCCCGGTTAATTGGGGATATGCAATTGATTGGGATGGCTTCTGGTGGTTGATCTCCGGTGGTAACTATCAAGGACGTGTTTTTAATCTCCCGGCAGAATATCTCTGGCCGCGTATTCGTAATTGGGCCGGTTGGTTGCAAACTCAATTTGGCATTATTGGATTGACAATTGGCTTTTATGGGTTGCTCTATGGCACACCGCGCGTAAAACGCTATTACTGGATCACAGGCTGGATTTTCCTGGCTTATAGTATATTCTCGGTTGGTTATGATTCATCTGATTCGTATGCCTTGCTGATTCCCGCCTATCTTGTTTTTGCCATCTGGATCGGGTTGGGTGTGGGAAAATTGCTGGAAGAAGTTGAAAAGCTACCCCGGAAGGCATGGTTGTATCCGTTGGTCATAACCCTGACCCTGGGCGTGATTCTGGTCAATACCGGGTTACTTTACCCCCAAGTAGATGCCAGCCGGGATAAACGTGCGGAAATCTTTGCCCAAACCGTACTGGCAACTGCTCCCCCCCATGCAATTATCTTCACCAGCGACGATGAAGATGTGTTCGCGCTGCGCTACTATACCTACGCACTCGGTCAGCGACCGGACATCGCCATTTTTAGCGGGGCATTGCAGTTCGGTTGGTATCAAGAAGTCATGCGATACACCTATCCCGATCTCGTTATCCCGATCGCAGCTGATGATTGTTTGGCATGCACACGCAGCGTTTTAATCACCACCAACCGTGAGCGCCCAATTTGCGAGTCCTATCCCTTCGAAACTGATGTTTTGGTGTGCGAACCCTGAAGCGGATCAATCTCGGACGGAATATCGACCCGACTATCGAAACCCGGATGGAATTCGGATTAAAATTTCACCGAACTATGTATAATATACTTAAGTCCGATGACGTTTATGTCATTTCCAACCATCGTATCGTAAAAGGAGTGTAACTATGAAAAAATTCAAGTTTGTGGTACTAGTCGCAGCCGTTATGATCATCACCCTGTTGAGCGTAACTGGCGTATGGGCTGGCTCCCTGCAACAAGATTCTGAGACATCTGGCACTGCAAGTGGTGCCGGTCAGCGGGTACTTGATCCTGCTACTTTGCCCGCGGCCCCGACGGGGCTTACCACCTATGCTGCTGTGTACCAGGCAAGCCCGGGCCTCGTGTGCTTCACGGTTCCGTGGGGCCAGAATGTCCAAAATCCGACCATTCGTGTTTTGGATAGTGGCTCATGGACTTCAAGCGGTATCACGACTACGTTGAGCGGTATTGCCCCCGATGGCTCGGGTTTGCAGTACTGTGCAAGTGTCGGCGCTGGCACCTTCGCTCTCCAGGGCTACTAAACCGATTGAATCTTTGTAGTAAAAAAATAGGGCTGAGATTATTCTTAGCCCTATTTTGCTTTCAGGGAAAGCTGTTTCTCATTTTATCTCGCTGCGGTATACTTGATGCGGAGGATAGAAGATGCCTAAATTACGATTGATAAAAATTCCATTATTGCTTATCCCGTTCACACTTATTTTTACTGCCTGTGGTACAGCTGCACCTACAGGGACATCTGCCCCGGAAAGAGAACCGTTGGCTTATAGCGAGATGTCGCTAGGCACGGATGAGTTTATTCATATTTCGGGACATCAATCTGTAGTGACGAAGCCTTTTACACTCGAAGGGGCCGGGGGACTGCGAGTATATTGGCGGCAAGATTGTGATGAATTTGTTTTGAAAACTATCAACACCAATGAAACTTTGGCTGAAGCTCCGCTGGGCACTTTGATCCACGAAGGAATTCTAGGTCCGTCTGAGGCAGTCGATGATCCGCCCTGGGTTGTTCCTTTTGAGTATGTGCCTGGTGAATATGTGATGAGCATTGAAGCCAAAGGTGACTGCACCTGGGAAGTTTGGGCCAAGGTCATTTTCCCTGAAGGAAGTTAATCGGGAAGAAAATAAAGCTGAGGGGAATTATGCAATCACTATTCCATAGGTGATCCGGAACAGGCTTTTAATTATCAACAATGCCAGAAAAACAAAAGCGCTTTTCTTTGAGTTTGCTGTTGAAATTAGCCGCTGGTTTGGTACTCTTTGTTTTGTCGTTGTGGGGTATCCAGTGGCAGCAACTGCTTGATGTGCTGAAAGCAGTCAATATGATTTGGCTGCTGTTGGCTTTAGTTTCAATGGCCGTGAGCCTGTTTATAAAAGCCTATCGTTGGTTGATAATGTTGCGAAATTATGGTGTAGAAGTGTCTTTGCGCCATGTAAGTGAGGCTTATTTTGTTGGGCTAGTGGTAAACTTGCTTGCTCCAGCTCGTGGCGGGGATATTGTGCGCCTTGGAATGCTCAGTGCCTATCAACCGGCGACTGCTGCTCAGGTCGCCGCGACAATTGCCTTGGAAAAATTTCTAGATTTGCTGACCCTGGTGGTGATTTCTCTTACAGTGGCAGTTTATTTGCCCCCAGAGGGAACGCTCTGGTTGCGCGAATGGTTATTGCCGATAAGCAGCGCAGCTTTAGTGGGCTTGATGGTTGTTGTCGTATTTGGGCCGGGTGTCTGGCAGAAAATCGAACCCGATTTTCGTCGCTTCTCGCAGTCATGGGTTCAACGGGGCATCAGCCTGATCAATAATTTTATAGAGAGCAGCCTTTGGTTGCGAGATAAGGCACATTTGTTACCTATACTCGGCCTGACGTTATTGGTATGGTTTACGATGTGGCTTAATAATGCTGTTCTCTTCCGCGGCCTTGGAATGGAACTGCCCGTGAGTGCTGGTTTGCTGGTACTTGTGCTGGGTTATGTGCGCATGTTGTTAGCTTTACCTACGGGTAGCATTGGCCCTTTTTATTTTTTTGCCCAACTTAGTGTGAGTACGTTTGGGGTTGATTCAGAACTTGCGTTGGTTTTTGCCATTTTGCTTCACGCGGTTGTTACCTTGACGCCGATCCTCGTGAGTGGGGGCTTGTTACTGGCATCGGATGAAATGCGCAGATTGACACAAATGATATGGAAATCAAATGCCCCCGAAACTGGTTAGCGTTATCATCCCGGCTAAAGACGCCGAAAAAACGATTGGCGAATGTTTGCAGGCTGTGATATCGCAACGTGAACTATATTTTGAATATGAAGTGATTGTTGTAGACGACGGTTCACAAGATCGTACTGCTGATATTGCCGCAAATTTTGGGGTGCAGGTTGTTCGTCAACAAAATACCGGCCCAGGGGGAGCGCGCAACACCGGGGTAGCCGAAGCTCGG
>JABGRQ010000030.1 GCA_018648225.1 Chloroflexota bacterium | reverse complement strand
TGCCATTCTACTTCACCCCCACATCTGGGTATACCCCCTCAGTTCCCATAGAACCTAAAATTTCTTCTTCGCTAAAGTGTGAACGATCATCACTCAACCGCCACGAGCGCGAACTAACCGCGCGCCCGGCATCCACGCGAGTGATAATGTACGAGAACCAGGGCATAGCCCATTCACGGTCGAACTCGGAGGGTACATTCGGGCAGTCGGGGTGCGAGTGAAATACACCGATTATATCCAGCCCCAGGCGCTCGGCTTCGTCTTCGGCGCGCAGCATATCTTGCGGGGTCAGCAAGTAGCGGTTATGACGGACAACATCCGCCCCGGAGTTGGGCAAAGCCAAAATGGCAGTCACCACGCGCCGGGCCGCGTCCGCGCGTCCCAACAGAAAACCGGCGCCCTCTTCGGGGTGGGCCGATTCCAGATGGGCGGCAATTTTATCCAATAGAGTTTTTGTAATTTCTAGTGTCATATTAATTACTGGTTAGAGGTTGAAAGTTGAAGGTTGAATCTGCAACCTTTAACTTTCAATCCATAAAGTTTCATCGCTCAAATATTTGTATCCCGCATCGGGAAAGACGGTCACAACCATGCCAGAGTCAAGTTGTTCGGCAACTTTAAGCGCCGCCACGGCTGCCGCGCCGGAGGAGATGCCTACAAAATAGCCTTCTTCACGCGCCAGCCGCCGCACCATTTCATGGGCTGACTCGGTGGGGATTTCGAGCGTTTGATCGGGCATCGCGGAATCAAAGATGCCCGGCTGAATGGCGGTGGGCATGTGCTTGAGGCCCTCCAGCCCGTGGAAGGGGGAATCGGGTTGCGCAGCAATGATCTGAATGTGGGGATTATACTCCCTGAGATAGCTGCCCGCCCCGGTGAGAGTGCCGGATGTGCCTAACCCGGCTACAAAATGGGTGACTGCGCCCGAGGTTTGGGCAACAATCTCAGGGCCGGTGCTGTGATAATGCGCCTGCCAGTTAGCAGGGTTATCGTATTGATTGGCGTAGAAGTATATCGCTGGCTGCTCGGCTGCCATCTGGCGCGCCACGCGAATAGCCCCATCAGAGCCTTCCAGCGGGTCGGTGAAGACGATTTCGGCGCCCAGCGCCCTCAGAATAGCCAAACGCTCGGGGCTGGCATTGCTGGGCATCGCCAGCGTAACTTTGATATCCAGCGCCGCGCCGAAAGTGGCGTAGGCAATGCCCATATTGCCCGATGTCGAATCGAGCAGGCGCATTCCTGGCAGCAAATGACCCTCGAAGAGTGCTGAGCGGATGATATTAAAAGCCGGGCGATCTTTGACCGAGCCACCAGGGTTGAACCACTCGGCTTTGGCGTAAATTTTGACATCGGGGGAAATGTGGCTGGCAACGCGGCGCAAAGGCAGCAACGGGGTGTTGCCCACAGCCTGGATTAACGGCATTCCCTCCATAGTACCAATTTGAGGCTTCAGTATTTGGTAATCAGGAACCAGGGCATTCAAGGGGGTAGATTCCTGTACAGTTTTTTGTGTAAACACGTTTTATTCTCCAAAAAGCGAAAAGGCAACAATCTGATTACCTGTCTCCTAATCACTCATTCCTATAAAAAAACGGCCAAAAGACAAAAAGAAAAGGGCAGCGGACTCGCTGCTGCAAAGTTGGATACTTTGAGCTTGCGGGGTCGCGACTACCCTTCGTCAGTCTATTGGCCGTAAAAAATCGTTATACTGTGACGAGGAAGGTAGCGCTACGAACCCCGCCCCATACAGATGCAATATGAAATCATAATATTACTCCAAAAGACCTCCGAGATTTCTGCCAAAACCACTTTTAGCAAACGGAGTTGTCACAGCAAAACAATTTCTACGGTGACAAAATTGCTAAAATCGGAGGTCTGGATTCGCAGAATAATTATCAAAATTCTGATATAAATTCTACCGGGTTTGTCCGATTTGTCAAGGACTGAGCAATACCTCAACCGAAGAACTATTCAACGGCGAAATTTCATCGCCGCTGCGCTCAGAAGCGATGACGCGTACCCAGGTTGGCACTGAAACCCCAAAAGGCACTTCTACGGTAAAAAGATTGTGCCTGCCCGGCTCAAAATGGCTAAAGCCAGCCAAACGCGAACCCAACACGCGCCCATCGGCAGCAACCAACTCGACGAGTAAAGGCTCATCATCAAGTGTGCGCGCCACCCCCGAGACCAGCAAGGCCGTCCCCTGGATGAGCACATTTTCCAAGGGGCTTTGAATCAGAATCGGGGCCATGACATCATTCACGGCATATAAATCTTCTTCGCCCGCAGCCAGCAAAATTATTGGCGTTGAAGCCAGCGACAAGACGCGTCCATATTCATCGTGCGTGCTGGCAACCAAACGCGCTGTTTCAGCCGCGCCCGCAATTTCAAAGTTAATTTCCTCATAAATTTGCGTGCGGTCGTTTACATTCGTAAAAGTGAAAATGCGCCGATAAATCAGGCGTCCATCCTCGCCCCACAATTCCACCGTCGCTTTCCGCTCCGCCCCTGGGATGACATAAATCGACATCAACATTGGCGAAACAATTTTCGAGAGCGCCCCTGGCCGCACAATTTGAATTTCGGCTTCAGGAATCTGAATCACAGCGGGGAGTGATGTTTCCACAGCCACAGTAGGAGCATTGATCGTAGGTGTTATGGGCATCACCGTTGGCGGCGCTATTTGCACGGGCGGGGGCGTGTGCGTAGGCAGCGCGGCGGCTGTCATGGCAATCACAGTTGGCAAATATTCGGCGGGAATCAAAGTGGGCAGTGCATTCTGTTCCCCCAGGCTACACGCGGTTAATACAATCAGCGCCCATAACATCGGTAATCCGCGTCTACGCATCGTTACCCCGATGTATATTCTTCAATGATATCCAAGAGATCTTTGGTCAACAGTGGCTTCGCGTGATACGCCTGCGCCCCTGCAGCCAGCGCCCGGTTGGCAAAAACATCATGGCTGGCAGAAACCATCACCATAGGGATTTCAAGAGCGGTTTCATTGGAGCGCAAATGTTCGAGCAGCTCAAATCCATTCATGTCGGGCAAATTATGATCCACAATAATCAAATCGACTGAATTATTTCGCGCCAATTCTATGGCCCCCATACCGCAATCGGCCACAATTGCCTGATGCCCAAAATAGGAAACGATTTTTTCGTACGTTTCAAGGGTAAGTTGATCGTCATCCACAAACAGAACACGCGCCATAATCCACCTGTGATAGTTTGGTTAAATATTTACGATTCTACCATGAAGGAGAAATTCAAACGTGGATTTTGAGCGGGTCCGCCCCGCAGAGGGGGGGCTACACTCAAAGGTGTGTGAACAAAAAAAGCAGCCCCGGCGAAAATCGGACGAGGCTGCTCCTATTAGGTCATTCTGAGACCCCGTAGGGGTCGAAGAATCCATGATAACTTGGCAGGGATTCTTCGTCGCTTCGCTCCTCAGAATGACATATCAAGACCACTACAAGCCGTAAATTTCGCTGTATTTGGTGGTGAGATAGCGCAGATACGGCGCGGGGTCAATCTTCGAGCCGGTGACGCGCTGTACCAATTCTTGCGGTTTGTATTTCTTGCCATGCACATGGATATTGGAACGCATCCACTCGGTGAGATTGGCAAACTCACCGCGGCGCATCTGATCGTCGATGTCGGGCATCTCCTGGCTGAGTTTTTCCCACAATTGCGCCGAAATCAGATTGCCCAGCGCGTAGGTGGGGAAGTAGCCAAAATAGCCGCACGACCAGTGCACATCTTGCAATACGCCCTGAGCATCATTGGGCGGAGTAAGGCCGAAATATTCTTCCATGCGGCTGTTCCAGGCTGCAGGCAAATCCTTGACGGCCAGCGAACCTTCCATCAGGGCAATTTCTAACTCCAGACGCAGCATAATATGCAGGTTGTAGGTGGCTTCATCGGCTTCTACACGAATCAGCGAAGGCTCCACATAGTTGATGCCTTTATAGAAGGTGCCTAAATCCACATTGCCCAATTGTGATGGGAAAAGCTCCTGCAAGCGCGGGTAGAAATGCTCCCAAAAAGGCATTGAGCGCCCGACCAGATTCTCATAGGTGCGCGATTGTGATTCGTGTACGGCCATTGAGGCGCCATCCATCATCGGGGTGCGCTCGAAAGCCGGATTGGTGCCCATGCCATAAAGGGCGTGACCACACTCATGTAACGTGCCAAAGAGCGCCGTTGGGATGTAATTCTTATCGACGCGGGTAGTGATGCGTACATCGTTGACGCTAAAGCCGGTTGTGAAGGGGTGCGCCGATTTATCCTGGCGGCCGCGCTTCCAGTCGTAGCCATATTTTGTGATAATTTCTACGCCAAAATCCCACTGCTTTTGCTCATCATAGTCAAGATGCAAGAACGTTGAATCAACCTGCGGGCGATCAGCAATCGCTTTGATCAATTTCACCTGCTGTGGCCGCAACTGATCGAAAATCGCCTGCACTTCGGCAGTTTTCATATCGGGTTCATACACGTCCAATAGCGGATCATAGACATGCTCATACGGCGCAAAAAACTCGGCATATTGGCGGCGCAGATCAACGATTTCTTCCAGATAGGGCTGGAATTTGCCAAAATCAGATTCGGCGCGCGCTTCTTCCCAGGCGCTGTAAGCCAGAGCAACGGTTTTATAAAATTTTGCGGTATATTCAGGAGTTACTTTGGCATGGGTATCATAAAATTTTTGGACGTTTTGGATCAGGCGCGCATCATCCGAATCGGGGTCCAGTTCTTCGGCGTATTTACTCAATTTTTCAAGGCGTTTGCCAAATTTTTTCGATGTAGTTTTCGAGTGGACCAAACCCTGCAGCGTCGCAATCTGGTTGCCGCGCTGCTCGGCGCCCCCCGGCGGCATATTAACTTGCTGATCCCACTCCAGCACCATCGCTGCGGCATAGATATCAAATATTTCTGCAACGGTTTGCTTGAATTTTGCTAGTTTTTTCTCCATGAAGACTCCTCTTGGGGTAAAAAATCCCGAGAAAACGGAGGGGCAATAGTATCACCCCTCCGTTTTCTCGATTATATGATCTATACAATTTTCCAACGCAGGGGTTCATCTTTCAGGGCGGCTAACACTTCACCGGCAATATCCACTGCAGCGCGGATTTGAGCCTCCGCGGTTTGCGCGCCGAGGTGCGGCGCGGCGATCACCTGCGGATGCGCCACCAGCGCGGTCAGTCCGGGGGGCTCCTCGGCAAAAACATCCAGGGCCGCGCCCGCCACCTGACCGGCTTCCAGCGCCGAGAGCAGAGCGGTCTCGTCAATTACACCACCGCGCGCCGTACACACCAAACGCACCCCGCGCTTCATTTGCGCAAACGCTTGCCCACCAATCAAATTGCGAGTTTTCGGTGTCAGTGGTACGTGCAAAGTAATTAGATCGGCGCGAGCGTAAATCTCGGGGAGTTCCACTGGTTCTGCTCCGCGCTGGCGGATTTCATCACCGGAGAAGAAGGGGTCAAAAGCAATAATTTGCATACCAAAGGCGGCAGCGCGCTGCGCTACAGCCGCACCAATATTCCCCAGGCCAATCACACCCAAAACCTTGCCCGCCAGCTCCGTTCCCACCAGGGCTTTCTTTTCCCAACGGCCCGATTTCATGGCATGATCGGCGCGCGGCAAATGCCGTATTAACCCAAGCATCATCGCCAGGGTTTGTTCGGCCACGGCAATCGTCGTCGCCGTGGGTGAGTTGACCACAGTCACACTACCCGATTGCGCCGCGGCGAGATCAATATTATCGACGCCCACACCGGCGCGCCCGACAACTTTCAGGTTTTTACCTGCCTCAATTACTGCCGCAGTAACCTTCGTGCGGCCGCGTACCACCAGGGCATCATATGCCCCGATAACTTGCAATAATTCGTCGGGAGTGATACCCGGCTGATTGTCAACATCGGCGGCGGCTTGCAAAATTTCTGCGCCGCGGGTATCTAATTTATCGGATATAAGGACTTTGAAAGGGGACATATATTGCGCTCCAATTTGCTAAAAAAAACAGGACTTACGCACTTTCGCAAAAGAAAGCCCGAAAATAGGGATGTGTGAGGTGCGAAACACCCCACACATCCCTATTTTCGGTATATTGTTCATCGTTTTGCGTAAGTCAAAAATAATGGCACACGCCCCATATTGTACCCCTAAAGCGGTAATTCCAATGTAAATAATGCGCCACCTTGTGGGTGATTGGCAGCTGATAAATCGCCGCCGTGCGCCTGAGCCAGCTTGCGAGCAATCGAAAGCCCCAGCCCAGTGGAACCGTATGCGCTGCGGCGGGATTTTTCGGTTTTATAGAAACGCTCAAAAATATGTGGCAGCGAATTTTCGGGGATGCCAGGGCCAGAGTCGTGAACGCTAAGCGTGACTCGCTCGGGGGTGCGTGCCAATCTCACGCGGATACTACCCCCGGCGGCATAGCGCAGGGCGTTGCTCAGTAAATTATTAATAATCTGCTCGATGCGCTGCGGATCAACGGCGAAATGCACTGAATCCACATCGAGGGTGAGCGCCAACCCGGTTTGCTGCGCGCCTGCCTGGGGCTGAAAACGATTCACTACGCGCTCTACCAGGGCAGAGAAATCCACCGGGACGCGTTCCAGCGCCAATTGGCCGGAATCCGCCAGAGCCAGGGTTCGTAAATCATCCACCAAACGCGTGAGAATATGCGTTTGCGCTTCGATGGGTAACAAGTTTTCCTGCGTGAGTTCGTAAATGCCATCCTGCAGGGCTTCGAGATGGGCGCGCTGCACGGCCAGGGGGGTGCGCAACTCGTGGGCAATATCAGCGGTGAGGGCACGGCGGCGGTCTTCGGCCTGCTCTAAAGAGGCAGCCATGTGGTTGAAGGCCTGCCCAAGTGTAACCCATTCGTCCGCGCCCTGCAGTTCAACACGCTGACTCAGATCGCCATCAGCCATGTCGGCAGCCGCGTGGGTGAGATCGCGCACGGGGCGCAGCAGGCTATGCGCCAGCAGCAAGGCCAGCAGCAAGGCCACGCCACCCGCGATCAGCGCAGCGATCAGCGCAGCGCGATTCAACTGCTCAACGAGTTGAGTCTCGTTGTCAGTCGTGAACTGCGCCCCGCCCTCGGTCAGCAAATAGCCGACGGTTTGAAATTTATGGTGCAGGGGAATCGCGCGCTGCATTTCTTCACTGGTGGCGGTTTCGTTGGCCCAATTACCATCGGTATCAAAAATCACATTGCCATCAGAGTCGAGCAAGCGCAAATGCAGGTTCTGGCTGCCGCCGCTGGCATTATTGCCCGCGCTTGGCTGCCCGGCTCCCGCGCCGCGGCCAGAGTTGCCGTGCTGCGTGGCGCTGATGGTTCTACCCACCCCCTGCCAACTTCCCATTTCCTGATAATAGCTTTCCAAATCTTCCACGAGTGGGGCAACCCCCGCCGCGCCGCCGCGAAACATAAAGTTGCGCACAGCCTCGGCGGTATTCAGGCGCACAATCACCACCAGGCTGAGCGTGGCAATGAGCACAACAAGAGCAAAGGAAAGGATGAGGCGCAGACGCATGGTTTATTTATTGCCTCGCAAAACGATACCCCACCCCAAACACAGTTTCAATATAGCGCGGGGCTTTTGGGTCAGGCTCCAGCTTGGCGCGCAAGTTTTTAATATGAGCATCAATGGTGCGCTCGTAGCCCTCGTAGGCTGCACCTTGCGAAGCTTCGAGTAATTGCATACGCGAATAGGCGCGCCCCGGCTGGGCGACCAGAGCAACCAGAAGATCAAATTCGGTGGGGGTGAGTTCGATGGGAATCCCGGCCTGATGAACAGTATGCGCATCGAGGTCAATTTGAATATCGGCGACGGTCAGCACCTGGCTCGGGATGGGTTCTGCTACCGCGCGGCGTAACACAGCCCGCACTTTGGCAACCACCAGCCGCGGTGAATAGGGTTTGGCGATGTAATCATCGGCGCCCAACTCCAATCCGATGAGTTGATCCATCTCTTCGACGCGCGCCGTCAGCATGATGATCGGGGTATCGGCCTTGCGGCGAATTTCACGCGCTACATCCAGGCCATCCATACCGGGCAGGTTGAGATCAAGCAGCACCAGATCGGGCTTTTGCTGCTCCCAGGCGGTCAGGCCGCTATCGCCGCGGTAAGCAGTAATCACGTCAAAGTTGGATTTCTCCAAATAGGAGCGCAGCACTTTGACCAGTTCGGGTTCATCTTCGATAATCAGAATTTTGGGCATGTCCAGGGGTTGAAAGTCTACAGGTTGGAAAGTTGTGATTTGTTATTGATTGATTATAACGCACCGAAATACAGCATATCGCATGGATGTGCAAATCTGATGAAGACGGTATGTAGATTTGATGAAGGCAACCCAAAAGACCCCCGATTTTTTTTCATCGGAGGTCTTTTGGGTCAAGTAACGCAAGTAGATCAGCGTTTTAGCATAACAAATTCAATAGCAGCGTTGCTACCATTATTGCCGTGGCCAGTTTCGGCTAATTGGTATCCATAGGGATCCATTGCTGATAAGGCGTAAAAATCATCATCGTCATTGGTAACATAGCTGTAGATGCTCGCAAAATATGCCGTCCGACCCGCCGAAGGCAAATCAAAATAGTTTTCGATGCTGTTATTATTGTACAGATTAACAGCATCAATCGCGATCAACGCATCGCCAAGAGGCTTAAAAACCGCTATTTGTCCCTTAATATAACTGCCATCATTCCCATTCCAGGCATTTACTTTATAGTCAAATGCGCTGGTTGAATCATTTGGATAGATCGAGAAGGAAAAATCATCATCGGTATTGGTTTCATAGATATTCACCGCAATAACAATCGCATCACCAGGTGAATAATCAAGGGCATAGACTCCATTACTATTGTTGGTTATGGTAAATTCAGCATAGTCAACCAAATCAAAATCATCCAGGCTGATAAGTATTGCCGTTGCGCCTATTTGCGTATTATTTCCGCTATCATAATTTGACGATAAAGTAAAAGTAGCTTGCTGCCGGGTATTATCAAACTCCCACGTACAAGACCAGGAAACATCATCTTCACCATTGGGAAGATAAGCGTCAATTGGACACATTGCCAAAAAGCGGGAAGCGTTCAATGGGTATGGAATTGTCACCCTATCCCTTTTATCGTAAGAAGTTACTTCTAAATCGCCAACATTAAAACCCGGGCCAGGACTGTAAAAAGCATTATCAAAGGGACCTAAACCTTCTCTAGTGCCAGAAACAGGCTCCGGATCGATCACATCGGGCAGCCCACTACCGGCAAAAACCGGGGTGGCAACCATCATTAAATACGAAATGATGACGAACAGTTTCCAGATACGCTTTGTAATCACTTAAGGCTCCTTTATGGCTCAAGACGATATGTAGACATTATGCACACACTAACTCTAATTACAATCCCTACTGTGGTACCACCCAAGACAACCGATATTCGGAAATCATTTCCAGGCGCATCAAGTATACTTAATAGCATTGTAAACAACACTATTCCCCCACAGGAGTTTTTCGGCTATGAGTTCGTCACAATCACAGGTAATCGTTAATCGCAATATCCTCGAGATGGAATATGCTGTACGCGGGCCAATTCCGCAGCGCGCCGCGGCAATGCAACAACAGGGGCAGAATATCATCCCCTGCAATATTGGTAATCCGCAAGCATTGGGGCAATCGCCTTTAACCTATTACCGTCAGGTACTCAGTTTGGTCGAAGAACCATCGAAAATTGCGCGCGAACGACAGATTAAAGATTTATTTGAGGAAACGCCGCACAGCCAGCTCAAAGAAGACGATTTCATCTCGGAGTATGTGCTTGGCATCAGCGAGAAAATTCTCGCGCAAAGCCGCACCGGAACCGGGGCCTATACCGAGAGCAAGGGTTTTCGCTTCATCCGTGAGGCGATTGCCAAATTTATAGACCAGCGCGATGATCATACCGGCGAGCTACGCACCAACACTGAGCATATCTTCCTCACCGATGGGGCCAGCGATGCCGCCAAGCGCGTACTCAACCTGTTGATTGCGGAGAAAAACGATGGGATTATGATTCCTATCCCGCAATATCCGCTTTACTCGGCCAGCATCAAGCTGTTCGGCGGGGTGCAGGTTAATTACTACCCGGATGAGGACAACGATTGGACCCTGAGCCGCGCCGAACTGGAAGCCTCGCTCGAAAAAGCGCAAAGCGATGGCGTGAATGTCAAAGCGATGGTGGTTATCAACCCTGGCAACCCGACCGGAGCCATTTTGGACGCGCAGAGTATTGCCGATGTGATTGATTTCGCCAAAGCACATCATCTTGCCATCATTGCCGACGAAGTTTATCAAGACAATGTGTATGGCGGCGAGTTCATCTCGTTTGCCAAAGCCCTGGGCGCGGCTACTGTGCCGCTCTTCAGCCTGCACAGCATCTCGAAGGGTTTCTTCGGCGAGTGCGGCCATCGCGGTGGGTATCTTGAGGTGCGTAATCCCCCCCAGGTGGCAGGCACCAACCTGAATTTTATCGATCTGCTACTTAAGCAGGCTTCGGTTAGTTTATGCGCCAACACCGCGGGGCAAATCCTGACCTATCTCATGGTCAGCCCCCCCGAGCAGGGCAGCCGCCCACACCGGCTTTTTACCCAAGAGAGAGAGAAAATTCTGGCCGAACTGCATGAAAAAGCCACCCTGATCCGCTCTGCTTTTAATCAAATGGATGGCGTGGAGTGTTTTGGCAAAACCGGGGCGATGTATCTTTTCCCGCGGCTGAACAAACTGCCCGCGGGCAAAAACGACTATGACTATTGCATGGCGTTGCTCGAAGAGACCGGGCTGGTGACGGTCAACGGCTCCGGATTTGGGCAAAAAGAAGGCACATACCACCTGCGAATTGCATTTTTACCGCCCAAAGAACTACTGGCAGAAGTATTACCGCAGTGGATTGCGTTCCACAATCAATTTGTGGCGATATAAATTTTTAGCACGAATTTTGCCTGAAATTCACCCAGGTATTCGTGTTATTTGAGTCATTCGTTCCTACTCTTGATGGCTGCAAGATTAACCTTTAGCATTTCTTCATTTTCATGTCAAATCAACAACGCTGCACTACCCTTCTTATTCGTATCTTTTGGTTCGGCGTGTTACTCTTCGTCATCAACGCCTGTACACGCACGCAAGTAACTCGACCTGAAACGCTGACGGTCCCCGCCATCAGCAGCACCCCATCTCTGACGCCTGTACCAACACTGACCGTAACCCCCAGCCCAACACCGACGCCGACACCAACCGCCCAGCCCTTCGCTGTGGAAGGTTCGCCGCGCGCATACACACTTTTTGATCCCGCTTTTCAGTCTGGCGCGGCCTGTGGATGGGTAGACACCTTTGACTATCCCCTTGACCCGCCTGACGGTGCAACTGCTTCTGGCGGGCGAGATTTTGGGCGCTACCGCGAACGCTATGACAAGTTCCACGCCGGAGAAGACTGGCGTTTCGTTGACGGTGATAACTTCGGCCAACCCGTGTATGCCATCGGCCACGGCGAAGTCACCTATGCTGAATCTGAAGGATGGGGCGCCGATAAGGGCGTAGTGATTGTGCGGCATACTTTCCCCAATGGACGCAAAGTGCTCTCGTTTTACGGACACCTTGACCCACCCAGTGTTACCCTGAACCCCGGCGATTGTATTACGCGCGGTCAAATTATCGGGCAAATTGGCCGCCCACGCACCCCGCCACACCTGCATTTCGAAATCCGCGCCCATTTGCCCTATACCCCCGGCGGCGGCTACTGGTCTACGGATCCGGCCCAATCAGGTTGGTTGCCCCCCTCACAGACCATCGCCGCCTATCGCCTGCAGGTCTCTCCGGGCACACAATGGTATCGTTCAACCGATGAAAGCAGCCAATTTGTATACGTGCTGGACGAAAATCAACTGATATTGGCCGAAGGCGATCAATTGGTGGGGCTGGATTTGGAAAATGGGACGCAAATTTGGTCTTTGAGTTTTGATGAAGTACTCAAACAGGTGCAAACAGACACGGCGGGAAACTGGCTCTATGCCGTGGAATTGCCAAACCAACTCCGAGCGTATCAAATGAATACCGAACCGCTTCTCGTCTGGGAGCGCGAGCTTTCGTCGGCGCTGCAACTCAGCCTGATGCCCCTGCCCGGCGGCGGCATTCTCGTCAGCGACGCGCAAGGCGGCATGACCGCCATCTCGACAACGGGCGAAACCATGTGGCGAGAACCCGACGCTACCGGCATCACGAACTGGATTCACTTCAAGGATACGCTCATCTTCACCACGAATACCACCTTGTGGGCTGGCAACGCCGAAGGCGCGGTCATCTGGGAAGAAGCCCCAACGGGCATCCCCGTCGCCGCGGGCAACCAGTTGTGGCTCTATGCCGCAGATGGCATTTATCGCCTTGATATTGAACAGCGCACCGCCCAGCACGTCTACACCCTATCCGCCGGATTCGCCAATCAGCGCGCCGCGTTGGGGTTATCCAATGGAGGCCTGTTGCTGGCCCACACCGATACCCATGACCGCCGCCTGCTTTCCCTAAACGCCAATGGAAGCCTGGTCTGGGAATATTCGATCTCCGGGCTGGTTGAAGGCACACCGGAAATATTCACGCTGAATGGTGAAATCTATGCCTTGTTCGCCCCCACTAACGGCGCGGCAGGAAGCTACAACGAGATTAGTGTTTTTTGGATTGACCCAAACAACGGCGAAATGCTGCGCATTTTTCAGAGCGGCAGCCGCAACAATAATCCCCTAACGACCTGGGCTATCCCGATTCGCGATCGTCAATTACTCATCCATATCGAAGGCGCAGGAATGCTGCTTTTTGATCCCCAGGCTGCCCGGCAGCGGATGGAAAATTAGAAAGAGATACCTTATGCAAGCTACAAACTCCCCCACCATCAGCACCAACGGCGTAGTACGCCCGACCTTGGTTGAGGTTAACCTAGGCCGTCTGAGCGAGAATTTTCGCGCCATCCGGCAAAAGACCGCCCCGGCAAAAATTATGCCCATTCTCAAAGCCAATGCTTACGGGCACGGCATTGTCGAAGTCGCCCAACATCTCGAAACACTCGGCGCAGACTATTTTGGCGTAGCTGTTCTGGAAGAAGGAATTCTGTTGCGCGAACATGGCATCCGCACCCCAATTCTGATCCTGGGGGGCATACTGGGGAATCAGGTTCCGTATTTCATCCAACACGATCTGACGCTCACCGCTTCTTCGATTGAAAAACTGTGCCAGGTTGATCAGGTCGCCGCACAAATGGGCGTGAAGGCCAAAGTCCACCTGAAAATTGATACGGGCATGGAACGGATTGGCGTGCATTATTACAGCGCCGAAAGTTTCCTGGAGAAAAGCCTGAGTTGTGAGCATCTCAACATCGAGGGCATCTTTTCCCACTTTGCCAATTCGGATGCTGCCGATCTGAGTCACGCCCACTTACAACTCGAACGCTTTCAGGAAGTTTTGTATGTTTACGAGAAACGTTCACTCCCCACGCCACCGCTGCGGCATATGGCCAACTCCGGGGGTATTTTGCAGTTGCCCGAGGCCTACTTCGATATGGTGCGCCCCGGCATTTTGCTCTACGGCGTATATCCCTCGCCGGAAGTCAAACGCAGTGTCCAGGTGAAACCCGCCCTGAGCTGGAAATCGCGCGTGGTGTATTTCAAAGTCATCCAGCCCAACCATCCTGTCGGATACGGCTCTGCCTGGCAAAGCGACCATCCAGTGCGCGGCGTGACCGTTCCGGTAGGCTATGGCGACGGATATTTCCGCAGCATGTCGCACAAGGCGCAGGTACTCATCGGGGGGAAGCGCTACCCGGTTGTGGGGCGAATTTCGATGGATCAGATTGTGGTCAATATCGAGGGAGATAGCGCCTTCAACGACGATGAAGTGGTGTTGATCGGCGAAATGGGTAGCGAATCCATCACCGCGGAGAATCTCGCCGTATGGGCGGATACGATCCCCTATGAAATCCTGACCAACATCAATACGCGCGTCCCGCGAGTGTATATTCGTTAGCAGGAGACAGTCACATGATCCGTGACTGTCTCCTTGCTCGCATTACTCCTGGCTAAAAAATTCGGCCAACAAGGCAATATAATCATCCGCCGCGTTCAAATAGGGGAAATGCCCCACGGCGTGCAGGATGCGAACTTCTGCATCGGGATACGCGGCTTTCAATTGCTCTCGCAGCGCTTCTTCCACCAGCGGGTCATTATCGGCTTCGATAATCAGCACCGGGATGCCCAACGCGGCAACATCGGGCGCAGTAAAGGGATCAACCACGCCGTGAAAACGTCCCACCACCTGCGCCTTGCTCATACGCCCATACGACTGCTCGAGCATATAGGCCAGCACCAACTCCGAATTGCCCGCAGCCGGATACACACTGCCATAGAAACTACTGCGCAACACATCAATCACCAACCATTCGGGCAGGTAAGGAAGCAGCGCGCCGATAGTTTTGTTTTTCTCGGCGATAATTTCATTGGGAGGAAAGGTATTGGCGAAAACTGCCCGGCGGACTCGCTCGGGGTGGGTAGCCACCAAATATTGGGCCAAATACCCCCCGAGGGAGGATCCCACCAAATTCGTCTGCTCCACTCCGAGTTGATCCAGCACCGCCAGCGCGCCGCGGCTCATGGCGGCTAGATCATCCGCCGGGGGGTAGGTCACAGCCACAACACGGTAACGATCACTCAGCGCGTTCATCGGACGCCACCAAATATCTGCCGCGCCAGTCATGCCGTGGAGGAAAAGAATCGTCTCGTCCCCCTGCCCAAAGGCGATATATTCCCAGGGCTGGCCGTCCACCTCGATAGTCTGGGGCGGATGCTCATCCCGAAAGGCGAGGAACTGCGCGGTGAGTTCAGGCTCAACCTTATCGGCAAGCTCGCGGAACGATTTCTGCGGCACCGGCCAGAGATACACAGCCAATACGATTACCAACAGGGCCAGCGAAATGATCCACTTCAATTTTTTACGCATCATAAGCTCCTCAACAATAGTGCCAACGGATAAAATTTTGGCGTTATAATGAATCGTGTATTTGATTATGCCATGCTTTTCAGGTTGAACATACTCGATTTCTCACATAGGCCACGTCACAAAGCGCAATTGAATTAATTGTCATTTCGAGTAAAGCGAGAAATCCCTGCACACTGCATTCACCACATCTGCATGGGCAGACAACCCCGCTTTTCAGAGATTCATCACTTCGTTCGGAATGACATCCAAGAAAGAATATTCAAAATCACAACCCGATTTTCCTGATTCTACCCATGAATAACTCTTCTTCTGAACTCACCTTGCACGACCGCCCGATTGTATTCTGGCTCTTTGGCGCGTCCATGCTGGCCGGAGCTGTTTATTCTTTTACCCGCGCCCCGGCACAATGGCTTCTGATTAGCATTTTAGCGTTATTCGGTCTGGGTTTGTTGATGATGCCCAGCGTGAGCGTCAGCGCCGACCGCATCACGCGCACGCTGACCATCTCCCGCCACTCACTCATCCGTAAATCACAGCAAAAAATCGCTTTTAGGGAGATTACCGGAATCTCGGTAAGTTATCAACTGGATCGTGAAGATCGCAGCCGCACTTATCGGGTAGAAATTTCCTTGCACAACGGCGAAATCGTCCCGCTGCGCAGCGCCTATACCAGTGGGCATAAGCGCAAAGATGAGCAGGCGCAACAACTGCGCGCCATTGTGGGCATCGGCGAGGGAGGTGCGGGGACGTTACCCCAGGCTTTTGATGCGGCAAATTTACAGCGTCAACTTCAACAGCAGCAGGAAGAAATTACCGGCGAGCAAGGGATTGAAAATATCACCCGCGGCGTCCGCTGGAGCTTTGAAACCCTGGCTTTCAGTAGTATGCCGCTCAGTCACTGGCGCTCCCCCGATTTTCATCTGCAAGACTCATTTCTATTTCTGGCGCAAAAGACCCCCGAACAGGATTTGCTGCCCAACTGGCTGCAATCGGCGACCAACCTGCTCTTCAAACAATCCATGCTCGTCTACGGGTTTGGTGAGGGGGATAGCCCGGATATTGCCACTGCCACGCCGATTGAACTACCAGAGCGACTGAAACCTTATTTTCTGGCCTATGGGGATGAACCAGACCGCGCGGAGCAGCTTCTCAATACCTGGGTGATTTCACCACTGGTTGAATGGGCGCACAAATACCCACTGACTCAAAAAAATGTCGGCAGCCAGATTGTGCTGCATATCGGGCCAAAGGGTCTCTCGCTGCGCACGGTAGGGCTGGCTAACCCCGACTATCTGGATGAACTGACCGCGCTGGGGGTGGAGTTGGTACGCGCTCTGGGTGGTGGAAAGCCGAGTTAGTTTCCTCCCGCCAGTAACTTGATGCGCTCCCAGGGTTTGTAATCGCCTTCTTCGGCCATCAAATTTCGCAACTCATAAATCTGATCGCGCAGCGCAGCCGCTTTCTCAAACTCCAGGTTTTGGGCGGCTTGCTTCATGCTGGTCTCCAGATCGGCCAGGATGCTACGCATTTCATCTTGCGGAAGTTTCGCAGCAACCCCATCTACGCTATATTCGGCTTGCGGCTCGGCGATGGCATGGGCGCGCACGCGGTCGGTGATGTCGCGAATATCCTTGATTATGCTCACCGGCTGGATATTGTGCGCTTCGTTATAAGCCACCTGTTTTTCGCGGCGGCGGTTGGTTTCGTCAATGGCAGCGCGCATGGCGTCGGTGATTTTGTCGGCATACATGATAACTTTGCCATCCAGATGGCGGGCGGCGCGGCCGATGGTCTGGATGAGAGCGGTGGCTGAGCGCAGAAATCCGGCTTTGTCGGCATCGAGAATCGCCACCAGCGAGACTTCGGGGAGGTCTAACCCTTCACGGAGCAGGTTAATCCCCACCACCACGTCGAACACCCCCAGGCGCAGGTCCCGCAGAATCCCCACCCGTTCAAGCGTTTCCACCTCGGAGTGCAGATAATGCACCTTGATGCCCATTTCCATTAAATAATCCGCCAAATCTTCCGACATGCGTTTGGTCAGCGTCGTGACAATGACGCGTTGGCCGACTTCAAGGCGTTTATGAATCTCGCCCAGCAGATCATCCACTTGCCCCTGAATGGGGCGAATTTCAATTTCGGGGTCGACCAGCCCGGTGGGGCGGATGATCTGGTCAACGACCTGATCGGCCGCGTCCATCTCATAGGGGCCGGGGGTGGCCGTGGTGTAAATGGTGTAGCCCATGCGAGATTTGAACTCATCGAATTGCAGCGGGCGATTATCGAGCGCCGAGGGCAGGCGGAAGCCATAATCAATCAGGGTAGTCTTGCGGGCGCGATCGCCGTTGTACATGCCGCGAATTTGGGGCACAGTCATGTGCGATTCGTCAATGATGAGCAGATAATCATCGGGGAAATAGTCCACCAACGTCCAGGGAGGGGAACCGGCGGGGCGCTGATCAAGGTGGCGCGAGTAATTCTCGATGCCGGAGCAGTAACCAACCTCGCGCAGCATCTCTAAATCGTAGCGGGCGCGCTGCTCGATGCGCTGGGCCTCGAGGAGTTGCTCGGTATCCTTGAAGTGTTGGATACGCGCTGCGAGTTCGGCTTCAATATCCGTGATGGCCTGTTTGGTTTTGTCTTCCTCGGCGATGAAGTGCTTGGCCGGGTAGACATCCACACTATCCATCTGGCGGCGCAGTTCGCCGGTGAGATAATCGACTTCACTGATGCGCTCGATTTCGTCGCCCCAAAAGCTGACGCGGTAGACCCAGCGATCTTCGTAGGCGGGGGCAATTTCGAGGGTATCGCCGCGCACGCGGAAGGTTCCTGGGCGAAGTTCGATATCGTTGCGGGAATATTGACTCTCCACCAGACGGCGCAGCAAAGTTGTTCGCCGCCAGCTTTTGCCCACTTCGAGATTGATGACAACTTTGCCGTAAGCTTCCGGATTGCCCAAACCGTAGATACACGAAACGGAGGCCAAAATAATGACATCTTTGCGCGACATCAATGCGGTGGTGGCCGCCAGGCGCAGGCGTTCAATCTCTTCGTTGATGTCGGTCTCTTTTTCGATGTAGAGATCGTGCCGCGGCACATAGGCTTCGGGCTGGTAGTAGTCGTAGTAGGAAACGAAATATTCCACCGCGTTCTCGGGGAAGAATTCCTTGAACTCGGCGTAGAGTTGGGCGACAAGCGTTTTGTTGTGGGCGATGATGAGGGTCGGCTTGTTAAAGTAGGCGATGATATTCGCCATGGTGAAAGTTTTGCCGGTTCCGGTCGCGCCCAGCAAGACCTGGTTGCGATTTCCTTTTTCAAGGCCATTTATCAATTGGGCGATAGCTTCGGGCTGATCGCCTGTGGGTTGGAAGGGAGCGTGCAGTTGGAAGGTCATATTTGAGTTGGAAGTTGAAGGTTGAAGGTTGAAAGTTGGATGTATTATACGAACAAAAGTTCGAGTTGTGAGGAGTAGTGAATAAGGAAACCAGGAAACCAAGAAAAAATTCCTGTATTCCTGGTTTCCTTATAGAAACTAAATGAGTTTTATAAATGTACCAGCCGCGCCCGGCGGATTTCGGGTTCGCTTTCGAATTCGGCGCGCAGGGTCGCGGGAACAGGATCGTCGATGTTGATAAAAGAAACCGCCTGGCCCCCAGGTCGTTCGCGCCCATAGCGCCATTGGGCCACATTTATTTTGCCGCGTCCCAGGCGATCCCCCACCTTGCCGATCACGCCAGGGATATCATCATTCTCTAAAATCAGCACATAGCCCTCGGGGTAGGCATCCACTTCAAACTGATCATACTGCACCAGCCGCGCTTCACCATTGCCAAATAACACCCCCGCCACGATGCGTTCGCCGCCCTCCCAATAAATTTTGCAGGCAATCAGGTTGGGATAATCGGCCTGATCGACCAGACCTTTGACCTGCGCCGTAGTAATGCCCTGCTCGTGGGCCAACATCGGGGCAGAAACCCAGTTGACAGTGCAACAATCCACCGGACGCAGCAAGCCTTTGAGCAACACAGCCGCCACCGGGCGGATCAACCCGTCCAATCCTTCACCGAGCAACTCTACTTCAATGCGCGTAATCCAGCCATCGGCCAATTGTCCCTGCAACTTCCCCAACTTCGAGGCCAGATGAATATACGGCCTGACAGCATGATAGGGCGTTTCGGGCGTGAATGGCAAATTGACTACGTTGCGATAATCTTCGCCGCGCAGCGCCGCCAGGGTATCTTCAGCAATTTGAACAGAAGTCTGACGCTGGGATTCAACCGTATTCTCGCCCAAATGGGGCGTGACCAAAACTTTGGGATGCAGGCGCAGCGGCGCGTCGGGTGGGGGTGGTTCGACCGAAAATTGGTCAAGCGCCGCCCCGGCGAGGGTACCATTCTCGAGGGTCTGCACCAAAGCGGTTTCATCGATCAGGCCGGGATGCGTGCAGTTAATCAGATAACTGCCGGATTTCATCTGCGTAAAGGCATCCGCATCCATGATGGCATGAGTCTGTGCCGAGTAGGCCGTATGCAGGCTGAGAATATCGGCCCGCGCCAATAATTCGGGGAAGTTGACAATCTCGACGCCCTGCTGACGTGCGAAGGAAAGATCGATATACGGGTCATAGACCAGCACATTGATGTCAAAAGCCTGAGCACGGATGGCTACAGCGCGCCCGGTTTGCCCAAAGCCAATAATCCCCAGGGTTTTCCCGGCCAGCAAGAAACCGCGCATTTCATGCCGCGGCCACTCTCCACGGCGCATGGCATTATGCCCGGCGGGGATACTGCGTGCCAGCGAGAGCAACAAGCCAAAGGTATGTTCGACGACCGCGGTGACATTGACATCGGGCACGTTCAACACCAGAATGCCGCGGTGCGTAGCAGCCTCAACGTCAATATTTTCGATGCGTTCTCCGGCGCGGGCAATCACTTGCAGCTTTTGAGCCGCGGCGAGGAATTCTGCATCAACGCGGGTGGAGGCACGCACAATCACGGCATCGGCTTCGGGGAGCGCGGCCAATATCTCGGCGCGGGTTTCAAACGGCCCGCTGATGATGACATCGTCAACGGCGTGTAAAATAGCACGTCCGGGGGAGTCGAGTTGGTCAGTGATGAGAATGTGGAAGGTCATAAGTATCTCAAGGCATTAACGCAAAGTCGCTAAGACACCAGGACACAAAGAAAAATATATCAAAGCTTTGCGTCGCCTGTGCCCTTAGGGTATTGTTCCTTTGCGTCGTTGCGTTATAGTTTTTACCGCTTCAGCGCGTGCAAAAACGCGGCGCGGGTTTCGGGGTTGCGGAAGGTGACTTCATCGGTATAGATACGCTGCAAACCATCGGCCCACAGGAGGGCAGTCTGGGATGTATTGCCCAATTGACCCAATGCCAACGGCAGGATGGGGGCAAGTGTTAGGGTATGGATGTAGACGGGTGACTCATCAGCGATACGCTGGCGAAAGGCCGCCCCGCCAAAGCCAACGAACAAATCGACATCGTATTGCACTTCCATATCTGAGAGGCCGTCACCGACCATCAACACGCGTCCGGGGTAGGCGGCGCGGATACGGGCTACGATCTGATTCTTGCCACCCATCATCGTCAGCGGATTGGCTTCGATATCCATATACTGAGCGCGGGGATTGCGGCCGCCGGGATGCTCCCAATAGCGCCACCACGGCCCAGAAAGCTGATCGTATTCCATATCTACGGCAAAAATCTGCTCGCGCGGCACACCCAGCCAGACGCCGAAATCGCGCACCGGCTCGATCAATCCGCCACTGACGATGAAGACTTTAACGCCCGATGTTTGCAGTGCGTCGATTACAGCTTTCGCATCAGGAATCACGGTTTCGCGGTAAAGCTGGGCAATATGTTGCACCTGTGCCTGGGTGGGGTTGGCCGTCACCAGGCGATGACCGTAGACCGCTTCGAGGGGAATATCGCCTTCCATCGCTTTTTTGGTTAGCAAAGCGACATCGTGCTCGTGGCCGGTCATACGGGCGAGTTCGTCAATGCCCTCAATAGTGCTGAGGGTGCTGTCGCAATCAAAAACGACAATATTGGAAATGGGCCAAATGGGAGGAGGGTTCATAGTTAATGATGAATTGTGAATGCAGAATGTCGGTTTCTATTCTGCATTCATCATTTTGCACTCTGCATTTTTTAAGGCTTCAATACCAAAGTGTGCTGTGAGGCTTCGTCCACCTGCGCCCGTGTCCACAGCATGGGGTGGTACTCAACATTCAGCCAGAGTTCGGCGAGATCGTCATAATGCGGGCTGGCAAGCTGACCCGATTGTCCGGGCGGGTGCATCGAGAGCGATTGGCTCAGGTCTTTCATATCAACAATCTGGCGGAAAGTGGGCGACCAGGCGCGGTTGTTGTAGGGAGCGCCGGGAGCCATAGCCGTCTGGCAGGGAGTGTCGGCGTCGCCACCAATTGCATAGGGGCCGCGGTTGAAGGCCTGATCGAGGGGTTTCTGCGCTCCGAGGGGATGCTCAAAATTGACCTTATGGAAATTGCCCCAAGCCCAGTCGCTTTCGTCGGGGCCGAGAGTTTCTCGCAACCAGGCAATCGCTTCTGCCAAACTGCGCCCAACCCAGTTTTCGTATCCACCAGCCTGCTGCACCCACCACGAGTCGGGGTTGGCGAGCATACGCAGCAGCACAACCGTATCGTGGCCGAAAAATTCATTGGAATGCATCAACAACGGATGGAAGCCCTCGCCCATGACGCGCGTGGAAAGTTCCGCACCCAGGCCGGGAACAAACAGATTGCGCACCAGGGTGTAGCGCACGACTTCATATACCGCACCGCCAACGCTCTCCGGGGCGAGAATTCCATCCCATGCAGATAACAACTCAAGAGTACGCGTCGCATCCCCCCCTTCGGGAACAGGGAAATCTTTGAGCCGCGCTTGGAGTTCGATCCCCGGCAAGCAAGTGAAATCCCGATGGAAACGGGCGTGATCCTGCAAACTGAGTTGATCCTGCCCCTCAATGAGGTCCGACAACCGCCGGGCGCGGTAGCCGTTCATCCAGACATTGCCGAGAAAATGAGGGTAGTCATCGGGGACAACTTTGTGATTGCAGGTGACGAGATAGCCTTGCTCGGGGTTGAGGGCGTGGGGCATCGCCTCAAATGGCACTTCGCCCACCCATTCGAATTCGCCCGTCCAACCCGGCGCGGGGGTGCTGCCATCGCCTTTGGCGCGCACCGGCACGCGCCCGCTGGCCCAATAGCCAATATTATTCTCAACATCCGCGTAAGCTACATTGAGTTGCGGGGCTTCAATGCAGCGCATGGCTTCGACAAAATCATCCCAGCCGCGAGCTGTGTTGAGGCGCAGCCAACCCTCGAGAGCGGGAACCGGCTGCAAAGCCATCGACTGCACGGCAACTTTTTGCGCCGGGTAGCCGACCACATCCGAGATGATTGGCCCGTGGCGGGTGACGATGACGCGCTCAATATGCGTCTCTTTGCGCCCTTTGACGCGGATCGGCTCCTCGATGATTTCGGCAGCATGCCATTCATCTTTGTACAGATAGCGGTTTTCGGCATCCAACTGCTCGATATACAGGTCTTCGGCATCGATGAAGGCTAACGTCATGCCCCAGGCAATGCGCTCGTTGTGGCCGACAAGTATCATCGGTACACCCGGCAGGCTAACCCCGGTGACGTGAAAATCGGGGGCGTGCAGGTGAGTTTCGTACCACAGGGAGGGCATACTGACCGCCAGGTGCATGTCGTTGCTCAAGACAGCTCCGCCGGTAGCGCTGCGACGCGGCGAAACGGCCCAGGCATTACTGCCCTTGCCGCGGTCGAGAAACGGGCTGGGGATTTTGCGCAGCAGGCCATCGGGGTCGAGGGCATTGAATTCGATACCCTGTGGCAACGTCAGAGGGTTGCCCGCCGGGAAATGAATCTCCAACTCGGCGGCGTGTTCCGGGCCAACTTTTTCGACGATCTCAGCCCGTAAAATTTCACCCTGCCAGGCATGGGAGAGCTGCCAGATCATCACACGCGCAAACTGGGCGCTCTCTTCGGGCTGCCAGGGGGCAGGTTTATGCCCCAGCAAAGTGAACTCCACCGGCAGTTTGGATTTGGGATGCGCCATAAAGGCGTTCACGCCCGCAGCGTAGGCCGTGAGAGCGTCTTTGACATCGGGCGCGCCGCGCTCGAAATCAACGCGGCCCAGGCGGGCAAATCCGAAAGTACGGATAGCGCGGTCGGTATCAAAGGCTATTTCGCCAAACAATTCGCTGAGCGTGCCCTGCGCCGTGCGTCGATTGAGTTCCATCTGGAAGAGACGATCCTGTGCGTGGGCAAATCCCTGGGCGAAGAACAGGTCGGCGCGGTTTTCGGCGTAGATGTGGGGAATGCCCCAACGGTCGCGAATAATCTCGACGGGAGCCGTCAGGCCTTGAAGGGTCAGCGTGCCATCCGTTTGGGGTAGGCGGGCGCGGCTCATCGGCGTGAGAATCAAACGAGCTAACGATCCGAGGAATGTTTTTTTTGCGGGCATGGTAACTCCAGGCAAATGCAGAATGCAGAAGGATAAACACTTGTACCTGCGGTGCCAAGTGCAGGTGTGATGAACATTCTGCATTCCGCATTCATCATTCTGCGTTTGTCTCTGCAATTGTAACCGAATTACGCGCTTCCTTTGGGGGTTGGGTATAATTACCCCTGTTATCCAATTGCCAGATTCCCAATCCCTGAGGTTTTTATGACTACTCCCCTTGTTGAATGTGTACCCAATTTCTCCGAAGGCCGCCGCCCGGAGGTGATTCAGGCGATTTCTGATTCAATTGCCGCTGTGAACGACGTTTATGTACTCGACCATCACATGGATTCCGATCACAACCGCACCGTGATCACCTACGTGGGTTCACCTGAAGGCGTGGAAGAAGCCGCCTTCCACAGTATTGCCAAAGCCGCCGAACTCATCAATCTTGATGAGCATGAGGGCGCACATCCCCGCATTGGGGCCACGGATGTGGTGCCGTTCATCCCCATCTCCGGTGTGACCATGCAAGATTGTGTAGAAATTGCCCGCCGGGTGGGGCAGCGCGTGGGCGAAGAACTCAATATTCCCATGTATCTCTACGAAGAAGCCGCCCAACGCCCCGACCGCACCCGCCTGGAAGTCATCCGCAAGGGCGAATACGAAACCCTGAAAGAGATCATCGCCACAGACCCCTTCCGTGCGCCGGATTATGGCCCTAAAAAACTCGGTCCCGCCGGGGCGACCGTCATTGGGGCACGCGAGTTTCTCGTTGCTTACAACGTTTACCTGACCACGGACGATGTTGAGATTGCCAAGAAAATCGCCAAAACTATCCGCAACTCATCCGGCGGGCTGCGCTACGTCAAGGGTTTGGGTTTGCTGGTCGATGGCATGGCACAGGTTTCGATGAACCTGACCAATTTCCGCAAAACGCCCCTGGCCCTGGTGGTAGAGACCATCCGGCGCGAGGCACAGCGCTACGGGGTGGGTATCCGTCACAGTGAGTTGGTCGGCCTGATTCCGCAGGATGCCCTGGTCGACGCGGCCGTATGGTACACGCAGATGGATCAGTTTGAGCCGGATCAAATTCTGGAGAAAAAGTTATATGCCGCTCAACAAGTTGACCGTGGAACGTTAAACGTTCAACCTTCAACCTTTATAGACTCGCTCGCCGAAGGAAACCCCACCCCCGGGGGCGGCTCCGCCGCGGCCTATGCCGGAGCGATGGGTGCGGGGCTGGTCTCGATGGTGGCGCGGCTGACCCTGGGCAAAAAGAAATACGCCGAAGTGGAATCGCAAATGCAGGCCATCCTGGACGAATCCGAAGCCCTGCGCGCCGACCTGACCACCACTGTGGCGCGCGATGCAGCCGCCTTTGACGGCATTATGGCGGCCTTCAAGCTCGCCAAGGACGACCCCGCCCGCGAGCAGGCTATTCAGGATGCCACTCTGCACGCCGCCAAAGTGCCGCTGGAAGTGGCGGGGAAATCCCTGCGAGTAATGGAGTTGGCGCTGCAAGCGGTCAGTGTGGGCAACCTTAACGCCATCACCGATGCCGGAACTGGCGCAGCGATGGCGCAGGCTGCACTGAGCGGCGCGGGCTATAACGTGTGCATCAATATTCTAGGCTTGAACGACAAAGACATTGCCGATAATCTGGTCAACGAAGTCCAGGCCATCAAAGCAAAAGCCGCCGAGTTGCAGAAGCAAATTCGCGTGCAACTGACTGAGCGCGGCGGATTGGCGTTAGCATGAAGAAACGGTTGAAGGTTGAAGGTTGCAGGTTACAAGTTGAAAGTTACAAGTTGAAAGTTGAAAGTTGCAGGTTGCAGGTTTGGCAGATTTTTCTCGTCGTTGGTTTTCTGACGACACTGTCTGCCTGCGCGCCTACCACTGCAAATCAAGAACTGGCGACCACCGAAATTAGTTCGGTGACCGAAACCCAACCTTCAACGTTAAACCTGCAACCTTCAACACCTACCCCCAACCCCCCAACCCCAACGCTCCTCCCTCCCACGCCCACCCCGCTCCCCTGCAATGATGAATTCTGCATCCATGCGGGTCACTTTATCTTTCAGCGCCCGATCGCGCCTGATCTCGTCGATGTGGTAGACCCCTCCTATCGCTTCGGCAACACCGCCAATGGCCTGCGAAAAACCCACCACGGTGTAGAATTCGTCAACCCGCAGGGCACACCGGTGCTGGCCGCTGCCAATGGTCTGATCATCATCGCCGGAAACGATTATCAAGACCCCCTGGCTGATTTTCCCGCATTTTACGGCAACGTCGTCGTGATTGAACATACCTTCCCGGATACCCAATTACCTAATTACCTAATGCCGGTTTACACGCTCTACGGGCATCTCTCCGAGGTGCGCGCCGAAGTCGGGCAGCAGGTCAACGCCGGGGATGTGATCGGACTGGTCGGCTTCACCGGGGCAGCAATTGGCGAACATCTGCATTTCGAAGTCCGTCAGGGCGAGAACAGCTATCGAGCCACGCGCAATCCCGAACTGTGGCTGTCACCCCATCTCGATGAGTCTGAACAACCCACCGGGGCAATCGCCGGACATATCGTGGACGAATATGGTAATTCGATCTATATCCCCACCATCACCATCGAACAGATCAACCCGGCGAGCGGCGACATCCTGGCCGTTTACTACCTCGAGGGCTACGCTGACTGGACGGTCAACGGCGACGATGTGTGGGGGGAGGCCTTCGCTCTCGGCGACATCCCCGCCGGTCAGTACCGCATTAGCTTTGTGGCCCGCGGGCTGCAAAACTATACGATCGAAGTCCTGCCCGGTATGGTGACGGTGATCACTTTTGATGCGAAAAAAAATAACTAACCGCGAAGACACAAAGGCTCAAAGAAAAAAATTTCTTGGTGGCTTTGTGCCTTTGTGGTGAAAAATATTTACTCACCACAAAAAGGAAACACACTATGGGACTCAAACCTGACCACTGGATACGTAAAATGGCGCAAGAACAACGCATGATCGAACCCTTCGAGCCGGGACAAGTGCGCAACGGCGTAATTTCGTATGGCGTTTCATCCTATGGCTACGACATCCGTGTGGCCGATGAATTCAAAATTTTCACCAACGTGCATTCCGCCATCGTTGACCCCAAGAACTTTGACCCCAAATCGATGGTGGATTTTACAGGCGATGTCTGCATCATCCCCCCGAATTCATTTGCACTGGCGCGCACAATGGAATATTTCCGCATCCCGCGCGGCGTACTCACGATTTGTTTGGGCAAAAGCACCTACGCTCGCTGCGGCCTGATCGTCAACGTGACCCCCTTCGAACCCGAATGGGAGGGCTACGTCACGCTCGAAATCTCCAACACCACCCCGCTGCCCGCCAAAATTTACTCCAATGAGGGCATCGCCCAGGTTTTATTCTTCGAAGCCGATGAAGAGTGTGAAGTTTCTTATGCCGATAAAAAGGGCAAGTACCAATACCAACAATCAATTGAGTTGCCGAAGTTGTAAAAGCGCAACGCAAAGTCGCTTAGGCGCAAAGATGCCAAGAAAAAAATAACTTTGCGTCTCTGCTTCTTTGCGCCCTTATGTTAAAAAATGTGATGAACTCAGTAAATATCGCTACATTCTCGATTGTTGCCCATGCCCCCGATGAACAAGCCTGGGGCGTGGCCGTGGCCTCCAAGTTTTTGGCAGTCGGCTCGGTCGTGCCCTGGGCGCAGGTTGGCGCCGGAGCGGTTGCCACACAAGCCTTTGCCAATACATCCTTTGGGCCACGCGCCCTTACTTTGATGCAACAAGGCCAATCCGCAGAAGAAGCCTTAGCCGGATTAATCGCCGCCGATGAAGGGAGTCCACGCCGACAGGTGGGACTCGTGGACAAAGCTGGACGTTCAGCTACTTACACCGGTGTGGAATGCAAGCCCTGGGCCGGGGGCTACGCCCAAAGCGGATTCGCGGTACAGGGCAACCTGCTCGCGGGGCCAGGCGTGATCGAAGCGATGGCCGAAACCTTTGAGCGCCACAACGGGCTGCTCCCCCAAAGGCTGTACGCGGCCCTGCTGGCCGGGGACCACGCCGGGGGCGACAAACGCGGTAAACAGAGCGCCGCAATTTTGGTCGTCAAAGCTGGGGGCGGTTACGGCGGCTTCAACGACCGCTGGATCGATTACCGCGTGGATAACGCGCCGAACCCGGTGGAAGAACTCGGCGAATTGCTGCGCCTGCACACTATTCACAACGAAACCAGCGCGCGCGCGGATCAAGTGCCGCTGCAGGGCGAGATTTTGCAAAATTTACAAATTTTACTGGCTGAGCGGGGATTTTACGCGGGCGACATCCACGGTAAATACGATGCCACCACACGTCAGGCCTTAGGGCTGCTGGTCGCCTATGAAAATATCAACGACCGCACCGATCTCGAACAGGGGCGCATCGATCAAATCGCGCTGGATTTTCTATTAAAACCGCAGATAGACGCAGATAAACGCGGCTGAAATAAAAATCCGCGTCTATCTGCGGTTGCTTATATTAACCAATCCAGCTCGGAGCGAGTGATGTTAATATTACGTTTCTGTAGTTCGGCAATCAGCGCATCGGATGAAACGTCCTTGCCGGGGGCAAGCAGGCCGCGTTTTTGGATCGCGCCACTCAAGATCATCTGTGCACCGATGCTGGCGGTATAGCCCACGGTACGCTGCATGGCAAGTAGACCCGTCTCCAGGTCGCGGCGATCCACCATCTGATAGATGATTCGTTTGCGCTGCCCATTTTTGAGACCACGCACATCGATGCGGATGGCGGCAATATCGCGCTCGTCGGCGGCGTATTGCAACTGCGGAGCCAGCAGATCATGCACGAACTGCCGCGGCGATACTTGAACATCCCCCACCTGAAGCGGCTCTTCGCTCAGAAAACCTAACTCGACCATTTTTTTCCAATAAGCCGAGTGCCCCGGCCAGCGCAACGAGTAGCGCCCGGTGGAGCGGGTGGTCTCTTGGATACCGAAAACATCCAGATATTTGACCGCGTCGCCGTTGTAATAGGCTTCCATGTGGCCGATGTCTTCCACATCCACATGGTGGAGAAATTCTTTGCTGAACATCTGGCCGGGGGTCAGGCTGATGACTTGCCCATCTTTAAGCATACGCGCCGGGCGCTGGTAGGCGCCGAGCACGCCTGCAAAAGTCCAGGAGATTTTGTATTTCAGAGGGTTGTTCGCTGCCTGGGGTTCAGGAACGCCTGTTCCGTAGGCGTGCAGTTCATGAACTTCATCCAACTCGCCGATGGCGCGCCCCACCAAAACCAGATCAATGCCTGGATCAAGGCCAAACTCCGGCAGCAGAGTCAGGCCGCGGGCCGCGGCTGAACATCCCAGTTCGGCATATTCCGGCAGAGCATACGAAGTCTCCACATAATGCGCGCCACTGTCAATCGCCAGGCGTGCCATTTCCAGGCGAAAAGTTTGCGGCAGCAGGGCAATGACAACATCGCCCGCGCGCATCAACTCGCGCACGCGGGCGTGATCGCGCACATCCAACTGAACTGGGGTAATTTTGGGGCTGTTGAGTTGGCTGGCATAGCTGCGCAACGCGGCAATATTGGCATCGGCAGCGATGATGTGTGAAACTTGGACGCTATTCGCCAGATCGTGTAGAGCAGCTTTGCCCTGAAGCCCAACACCCAGCAAGAGTATTTTCATGGATAGTTCTCCTAAAATGATGAATTTTGATGAAATGTAATTTAAATTAGGCCAATTTTCCGGATTCTACCAATAGAAGTATAAAAAATTCAAAAAAATCGTGGAAGTTTTGCCTACCTGACTGTCATAATAGCTTATTTTCTTTTATAATCTTAAGGTGATATGTATTTTACATTTTTCACGTAGTAATTCCATCGTCTATTACAACATAGAAATCAACATGGAGGATTAGGAGGTGCTTGGCACGCAAATATATCTATTATGTTCGCCTACAAGAAATTTCGATCAAAAACATAACAACACCCCTTTGGAGGAGGAAGTACGAAATGTCTAAAAAATTATTCCCGATTGTAGCTTTATTAATGGTGCTCGCCCTCGTGTTTGGCAGCCTGCCCGTTGCCGCTGGCAACGCCGCTCAGGAAGCTGGCTACGGCGCTACTTTGGCAACTGTTCAGGAACGCGGTTATGTAATCTGCGGCGGCAATGCCTCCGTACCTGGTTTTGGTTTCCTGGATGAAGCTGGTGATTACAATGGCTTCGACATTGATTTCTGTAAAGCCGTTGCGGCTGCCGTTTTCGGCGACGCTGAAGCTTACGAAATTCGCCCCCTTAGCTCGCAGGAACGCTTCTCGGCTCTGCAAAGTGGCGAGATTGACGTCTTGATCCGTAACACCACCTGGACGCTAACCCGCGACACCGAAGTTGGCGCCAACTTTGTTCACACCACCTTCTATGATGGGCAAGGCTTCATCGTCCGCAAGGCCGATGGCATCAATACCCTCGAAGATATGGATGGCGGCACCGTCTGCGTTCAGACCGGCACCACCACCGAAGCGAACCTGGCCGACACCTTCGCCGCCCGTGGCATCAGCTACGAACCGGTTGTTTACGAAGATGTTGAAACCGGTTGGACCACTTACGAAGAAGGTCGCTGCGACTCCTACACCACCGACAAATCCGGTTTGGTTGCCCGTCAGACTCTGCTGAGCGTTCCTGAAGATCACATGATCCTCGACGAGACCATCTCGAAAGAACCCCTCGGCCCCGTTGTCCGCCACGGTGACGATCAGTGGTTCGATATTGTCCAGTGGACCGTTTTCGCCACCTTCTTCGCTGAAGAACACGGCATCACCTCCGAAAACGCTGCCGAAATGATGGCTGCTACCACCAATCCTCGCGAAATGTCCTTCTTCGGCGCCGAAGGCGATCTGGGCGTCAAACTGGGCCTGAGCAACGACTGGGCTTATAACGTAATCAGCCTGGTTGGTAACTACGCCGAAATCTACAACCGCAACCTCGGCCCCGACACCGCCACCTACATCCCGCGTGGTTTGAACAGCCTGTACACCGACGGCGGTCTGCTCTACGCTCCGCCTTTCCGCTAAACAAAGCACGATCAACCGGGGGTCTACGAAATACGTAATACGGACTTTGGGGCATTGTCAGATTGGCAATGCCCCAATCCGAATCTGTCAAAGCAAGCTTCAATTTCAGACGAAGAAAACTTAGTGTTCAATCAAGTTTCTCTTTCGGGGAGTTTCGCCTATGGAAAAAACACAGACCACTCAACAAGCCACTATCCCCTTTTGGCGCGATGAGCGCGTTTTGCGTGTATTGGGGCAGATTATCTTCCTCATCGCCGTCATCGTTTTTGGTTATTATATTTACAATAATATGATAACTGCCCTGGCAAAACAGGGGATGACACCTAGCTTTGCCTTTTTGAATCAGACGGCTGGATTCGATATCGGTGAACGACTCATCGAATACGCACGGGCCGATTTCAACAAGAGGGCTGTGCTGGTAGCCGTGTTAAACACGGTTCAAGTCAGTATTGTCGGTATTATTCTTTCAACCATCTTGGGGGTCTTGCTCGGTGTCGCTCGGCTCTCAACCAATTTTCTAGTCGCCAAACTATCCAGCATCTATCTCGAAATTTTGCGGAACATCCCGTTGCTGGTGCTGCTCATCTTTTGGTATACTGGCATCTTCATCACACTACCACGCGTCAAAGAAGCCATCTCCATAGGAACATCCATTTTTATCAGCAATCGCGGCATGGTCATCCCGTGGGGTATTCCCACTGAAACCTGGCGCACGTATCTGATTATTCTTGGCGTGGGGCTGGTACTGGCAGCTATTGTGAATTGGCAGCTAAACTTGGTCGGCAAACGCACTGGACGCCCGCCGCTGGTGGCGCTCTGGACAACCATCACCTTTCTGGTTGTCGCCATCATCGGCTGGATTGCCCTGCCGCAATCGCCGCTAACCCTTGACCTGCCAGCGCTGCAAGGGTTGAACTTCAAGGGTGGCTATACCTTCTCGCCAGAGTATCTGGCGCTGCTTTCCGGTTTAGTGATCTACACCGCAGCGTTTGTAGGGGAAATTGTTCGGGCAGGAATCCTCTCGGTTTCCAAAGGACAGATTGAAGCCTCCCGTGCCCTGGGATTGAATGCGTTCCAAACCTTGCGCTTGATCGTCTTTCCGCAGGCGTTGCGCGTGATTGTGCCCCCGCTAACCAGTCAATACCTGAACCTGACGAAAAACTCGTCCCTGGCGGTTGCGATTGGGTATCCTGATCTGTTCGCCATCGCCGGAACCATGCACAATCAAACCGGGCGCTCGGTTGAGGTAATTGCCCTGATGATGGGTATTTATCTCTCAACCAGCCTGATCACTTCCGTGTTTATGAACTGGTATAACAAGAAAATTAAACTGGTGGAGCGATAGCCATGACGACAACTACTGCAAAATCAAAAGTCTTGCCGCCGCCCACCGAGCGATACTCCCTGTTAGGCTGGCTGCACAAGAATTTGTTCAGCACCTGGTATAACGCCCTGCTCACACTATTCGCCGCCTGGCTCACTTACGCCATGCTGAAGCCAACCCTCACTTGGGTTTTTGGTGAAGCCCGTTGGGATGTTATTTCTGCCAACCTGAAACTTTTTATGATTGGGCGTTATCCTATTGAGCAAGAGTGGCGCGTTTGGGTAGCCCTTTTCTTGCTCACCTGGGTGATTGGCCTGTCATGGGGTTCTTGGGTAAAGAAGTTTGAGTTATCGGGACTTGTCCTTTTGCTAATACCGGTATTCTTGGCTGTTTTACCCTTTAGCATGGATGACCGTCTGAAAATTTTGGGCTTGAGTGTTTTTAGCTTGATTGGGTATGTGATCGCAAAATCACGACCAGTCACTTTTTCAAAGGTCAGCATCTTTGCCTGGTTACTCTACTTCCCGGTGGGTTTGCTGATTATTCGAGGACTAACCGGGGACGAAGGCTTTTTCCCCGTTGTAGACACTCAGCTTTGGGGTGGCCTGATGCTCACCGTCTTACTGTCGGTGCTGGGTATTTTGTTCTCCTTCCCCATCGGTGTTTCACTGGCGTTAGGACGACAGTCCAAACTGCCCATTATTAGTTGGGTCAGCATTGGATTTATTGAAACGGTACGCGGCGTTCCGCTGATCACGATCTTGTTTATGATGGATTTGATGCTGCCGCTGTTCTTGCCATCCGAAATTCGTATCGAAAGCATCATCCGGGCGCTAGTCGGAATCACATTCTTCAGCGCGGCTTATATGGCCGAAAATGTGCGCGGCGGTCTGCAATCGATCCCCGCGGGGCAGCATGAAGCTTCCCACGCGCTGGGGTTGAGCGGTTTCCAGACCATGGCGTTTATCATTATGCCCCAAGCACTGCGAGCCGTAATCCCGATTTTGGTGAGCCAGTTTATCGGCTTGTTGAAAGACACCACCCTGGTGATGATCCTGAGCCTGTTCGACATCCTGGGCATCGGGAAAGCCGTTCTCGGCAACCCAGACTATATTGGGACTTCGCGCGAGGTATATCTCTTTATCGCTGCCGTATTCTGGATTTTGAGCTACGGTATGTCGTATGCCAGCCAACGCCTGGAAACTGCTCTGGGCCTGGGCGAACGATAGCCCGACTGCAACCTTGTATCAGGAGTTTAATAACATGAGTGAACTAAATACTAACGACCCCATTATCGTTTGCCAGGACGTACATAAATGGTACGGGCAGTTCCATGCCCTGCGCGGCATTGATATGGAAGTAAAAAAAGGCGAGGTCATCGTGATCTTCGGCCCCTCGGGGTCGGGAAAATCAACCTTTATCCGTACTATCAACCGCCTGGAAGAACATCAGGGCGGAAATATCATCGTTGACGGCATTGAGTTGACGCACGATGTACGTAATATCGAGGCCATCCGCAAGGAAACCGGGATGGTCTTCCAGCAATTCAATCTCTTCCCGCATCTGACGGTGTTGCAAAATATCACCCTGGCGCCGTTACAAGTGCATAAGTGGAAAAAAGAAAAAGCCGAAGAAGTTGCCATGCAGCTTCTGGAGCGGGTGGGTATCCCCGAACAAGCCGGAAAATTCCCCGGCCAGCTTTCGGGGGGTCAACAGCAGCGCGTGGCGATTGCCCGCGCCCTGGCAATGCAGCCCAAGATCATGCTCTTTGACGAGCCGACTTCGGCCCTTGACCCCGAAATGATTAAAGAAGTGCTCGATGTAATGACCGAACTGGCCAAGAGCGGCATGACCATGCTGGTTGTAACTCACGAAATGGGCTTTGCCCGCAGTGTAGCCGATCGCATGTTCTTCTTCGATGAAGGCCAGATTGTAGAAAGTGGCTCACCGGAAGACATCTACACCAATCCGCAAGAAGATCGCACCAAGCTATTCCTCTCGCAGATTTTGCAACATTAGAAAATCAGTATCCAAAAACAGGCAGACAGGGGTTGGGTCTGCCTGTTTTTGATTCCCGTAAGCGGATGGTATTGAACTTTAACGAGAATGGGGAAAATATACAAATATTTCGCAATATTCGCGTTCCAAACTGGAGCATTGATTTGTTCAATTCATGACATTTGTTGTATTCATCAACGGAAGTGTGAACATTGACAATCACATAAGCCAGGTGCGATT
>JABGRQ010000029.1 GCA_018648225.1 Chloroflexota bacterium | reverse complement strand
TTTATTTGTTTGTGGAACGACATCGATAGAAGACCTCTCAGGCAATAAATTAAATAGTGGAACCAGCGATTCCCCGCTCAACTTCACCGTTCAGACAGCCGCACCGTCCTTGCCCTCAACTGGATTCCGTCATGGCGAAGTTACCCAGCTCCCCAAGCAGCCTGCCGCACCGTCCTTGCCCTCAACTGGATTCCGTCATGGCGAAGTTACCCAGCTCCCCAAGCAGCCTGCCGCCAAAGCCTACACCGCAACAGCGATGCTGCTCGAAATCCCCAAGCTCGGTGTGAATATACCCATTATCGGCGTGCCGCAATCAGAAGATGGCTGGGATGTGACTTGGCTCGGCAACAGTGCGGGCTATTTATCTGGCTCTGCTTTTCCCACTTGGGCAGGGAACACCGTCATTACCGGCCATGCTTGGGATGCGTACAACCAGCCCGGTTCTTTCGCTGAACTCAAAAGCCTGAAATACGGCGACCAAGTTCAAATCCGGGCGTGGAGCCAGATCTACACCTACGAAGTGCGCGAGTCCAAACTCGTCACAAAGAAAAATGTCAACACAACCTTTCAGTCTGAAGATTACGATTGGATTACACTCGTCACTTGCGAGTTCTATAACCCTTTCACAGGAGAGTATCTCTTCAGGCGGGCTGTAAGGGCTGTTTTGGTGAGTGTGAAATAAATTGGACGCAACTACAAAGAAGCCGCCCATAGTTGGGCGGCTTCTTCATTTAATGCAGCTCTACTTTTTATATGCGACGTAAATATCGGCTTCGAGCATGATATTGTCTTTGTAAAAATGGTGGGTGAAATAGATATTCCCTTCGTTATTGTCAAATGCTGCCATGAGCGGGTTCTGCCCACCTTGTGCTTGGACTTGGTGGATGAAATAGTGATGACGGTTGCCGCCACAGGACATAGATTTCTCCTTAGACTTAAAACAAAAGGGACAAGGAACGCAAAAGTTCCCTGCCCCTCCGCAGGTGAGATAAAGGCAGTGCTATTTGGTTGTCTTTAGGAGTTTACTAAGGGAATTTAGGTTTTACTAGAGGAATGTGTTCTCTCAATAAATGTTGTTTTTGAGGATCTAGGCTGTGCCCGTCGTCTTAATAAATATTGTGCGACATATATTTGCAGTAAAATAAGTTTCAAACTCAGATTGTGATAAATTTATATTCATCGTTGAACAAGTTTTGAGACCCCTTTACTTCAAGCAATAGGATAACTTATAAGTGCCTGAACCCCAAAATAACAAAATCTCATTTCAAAAATACCTTTTTGGGTATTTTTCTTTAGCATCATTGGGTGCTTTAGTTGGGTTAAATCACCTATTGACGATCCCATCTGACCCCAAAAACCAGATTCTTTTCGGGTACTCTTCATCGCGGCTTGGATTGATATTTTTTTTCATCGTCGCGATTATTAGCACAGCCTATTTCGCACTAAAATCTTGGCGTAATCTGCGATGGGCGCAAAAAATAGAGAGATTGCTCTTCGGCGAGATAAAAACTACTTTATGGGGATTAAGCATTTCAGGCATAGTCTTTTTTATATTTGGGCTATTTTTGCTAATTCCTTCTAACCAATTTGCAGGGTTTGTGGTCTTTGCTGAACGTCTGCGCCCCTTTGCGATTTATATTGCTCAAATCAGTTTTCAGACGATCATTTTCTTGCGTAGAAATCAATGCCTAGATTGGGAAGCTCTTAAGCGGGAATTAATCGCGCATCGTAGAACTCTGTGGATTGGCGGAGGCTGCCTGGCGGTTTTTGCGGGAATTTGGGGACTAATCTCACGCACGGGAATTGGTATCCAGCCCAATACACGGACGTATTGGTATGAGACCGGGGTGCCGGTTTTAGCCATCCAGATGCTTTTTGTTGGCATCATCGCGTCAGCAATCTCCCATCTGATTTCATGGATTTTGCGAAAATATTCTGTCATCCAGGAAAAACACTCAAAATGGCTAATAATCCTGTTGGGCGCAGGGATATGGGGGCTGGCAGCTTTTCTATGGAATCAAGCACCTATGCCTAGAAATACTTTTTGGGCACCGGGTCCTTTTCCTCCCGGTAATGCCTATCTCCCCTACTCTGATGCCGCCACTTTTGATATCTATGCCCAATTTGCGCTGATCGGACAAGGGATTGCAAATGGGGATGTCTCTGTGGGGCATAACGCCTATATAGGGTTTTTAGCCTTCCTGCATTTATTAGCGGGGCAAGATTACGCGCTTTTGGTGGGTTTGCAAGTTGCCTTATTTGCAATTTTCCCCGTGCTTGTATTTTTTATTGGAAAAATAATGCACGGTCGTTTTTTAGGCATTTTCCTGGCAGGGTTGGTCATTATTCAGGAATTAAATGCGATTGCTTCTGGGGGCTGGCTGAATTTATCTCATTCTAGATTTCTCCTGAGCGAATTCCCAACAAAAATAGGCATGGCTGCGCTGATATTGCTACTATTTCTCTGGTTGCGCGAGCATAGCGAGTCTGGCAAGAATTTCGCCTACGCTTTGCCTTTGGGCGGCATTCTTGGGGTTTTAATCATGGTCAGGTATAACACGCTCGCGATGCCCTTTGCAATCATCGCCGGGATTATGCTTATATTTGGAAAAGAATGGAGAAAATCTCTAAAGGCATCCCTGATATTGGTGCTTACTCTTTTTATCACGATAGCCCCCTGGATGTGGCGGAGTTGGAAACTCTCTGGCGACCTGCTGATCGACGGCGGGAACACTCATTTTATGGATACCGAACGCCGTTCGCAGGCGCTTGAAGCCAAAGGCATCATTTACATTGGCGCTGGTATTAGCGGCGGGGAACAAGGGGCGCTCTGGGGACCGTCCATCATGCCAGGCGGGCAGGCTGAAGCCTGGGCGCTCGTTAGACCCATCTTCGAGGCGATCAGCGCCCAGGTTGAGGGCGAGCCGTGTGTGGCGCATGTCGGTCCACGCGGGGCCGGGCATTACGTCAAAATGGTGCATAACGGTATCGAATATGGCGATATGCAGCTCATCGCCGAATCCTACGACATCCTCCATCGTGGGCTTGGCTTGGAGAACGCTCGCCTGCATGAAATCTTCGCCGAGTGGAATCGGGGCGAACTCGCATCCTATCTGATCGAGATCACCGCTGATATTTTTGCCAAAAAAGATCCCGAAACCAGTGCGGCTGTGGTTGACCTGATTCTGGACGAAGCCGCTCAAAAGGGGACGGGCAAGTGGACGAGCCAAAACGCCCTCGATCTGGGCGCTCCGACCTCGACGATCAACGCGGCGGTCGAAAGTCGTATTATCTCAGCCTATAAAGATGAGCGTGTGGCTGCATCTCAAATCTTGACAGGACCCGAAACCAAAATTTCTGGTGAACCAGAAAAAATTATCAACTTAGTGCGAGATGCTCTTTATGCCGCAAAAATCTGTTCTTATGCTCAAGGCTTTGGGCTAATGAAACTGGCGAGCGAAGAGTATGGCTACAAACTGAAATACGGCGAAATTGCAAAAATCTGGCGGGGCGGCTGCATTATCCGTGCCCGTTTTTTGAACGATATTCGAGATGCCTTCATACGCAACCCCGGTCTACCAAACCTGATGATCGACCCGGAATTTTCACAGCTGATGAATGCGAAACAGTCTGCCTTACGCAAAGTCGTGGCGATGGCTGCCGAAAATGGCATCCCTGCATTAGCGTTCAGTTCGGCGCTGGCGTATTTTGACGCCTATCGCAGCGCACGTCTGCCCGCTAATTTGACACAAGCGCAGCGAGATTATTTCGGCGCCCATACCTATCGGCGTGTGGATAAAGACGGCTCCTTCCACACAGAGTGGCAATAGCATGGACACCAAATTCTTCATCGTCATGGGCGTTTCTGGCTGTGGAAAGACGACCGTTGGTACAGCACTGGCAGAGCGCCTCGGCTGGAATTTCTACGATGCCGACGATTTTCATCCGCCCGAAAATGTCGCCAAGATGGCATCAGGGATACCGCTGAATGACGCTGACCGCTATCCCTGGCTGGTGGTTCTGCATGATTTGATTTCTACTTCTCTTGAAAAGGGAAAGCCTGGCGTTTTGGCGTGTTCGGCGCTCAAGGAAAGTTATCGTGAGATATTGCTGAAAAATAACGAAAACGTGCAGATTGTTTATCTAAAGGGAAGTTTCAATTTGATCTTGTCGCGGATGCAGGCACGCAGCAGTCACTATATGAAGCCAGAGATGCTCCAGAGTCAGTTCGACGCGCTTGAGGAGCCAGAGATGGCGATAACAGTTCCCATTTCAGTCAGCGTAAACGAAATTGTGAGTTATATCGTGAAGCGAAACAAGAGGATAAAAAAACACTACGCTACAGTCATGACAATCTCAATGCGTTAGCAATCGTGTATGTGGGTATAAATTCCCACCTTATTCCGTAATACAGTGATGTGCTTTTATAGTCACGCCCAAACAATATATGATGCTATTGTCCACGGTATTGAGATAGCAGGTACAATAACTCCATGCTCTCAATTGATAGAAAAGTATACCGGTTGTTGTCCCAACCATGCTAATGTTGTATCCGCCTGTTGATATTAGACAACGGACGTAATATCTAATCAAGATTTATATCCATTATCTCAAGCTCCAGTAGGCAAACAAGTTACAAAGTCGCCAAAATCAATCCGGTGCGGTAGTAATCGTGTATACGGGTATAAATTTCGTCCTCGGCTAGCGTTGGCGGCAACGTAGGCGGCAAAAAAGAGGCGTTTTCTCACCTACAGACGTAATTTGGAAACCGCTAGTCAGAAACCACCGGCGGTTTTTCTATGGAGAGTATCTTATTAGTTTCCCCCGTTTCTATTTCACGAACTTTGAAAGGGGGCAATTCCATATAAATCCACGAGACAAAAAGACACTCCCTGTTTCATTTTGAAGCGGGGAGTGTCTTTTCCTTAAACCGTTTGTTTCTTGTACCGATCTCAATATTGATAGCGATTCTCTTTTGCCATCTTCCCCAACCAATAGGCGCTCGGTTTGGGCGTGCGTTTTTGCGTTGCTCTATCTACAGCAACGATGCCGAATTTGGGTGTGTAGCCTGCGACCCACTCAAAATTATCAAAAGCAGACCAGGCAAAATAACCACGCACGTCGATGCCTTCTTGCAGGGTCTCAGTGACAGAACGCAGTGCCCGCTGGAAATACTCCAAACGACGGGTATCGTCTTCACTGGAGAAACCATTTTCGGTCACGATAACTGGTAGCCCCGTCACTTTGGCGGCGTGGCGGATAGTGCCACCCAGCGCTTCGGGATAGTATTCTTCGCCCATCTGGTTCTTTTCAATATCATCGCCGGGGTGGATGATGCCATCCGGACCCACGAGCATACGGGAGTAAGTCTGTACACCGATGAAATCATCGCCTTCGAGCTGCTCAAGGAAGATGTCGTTCATCTCATATTGATATTCGGCGGCTTTTTCTTCGCCGCCCTCGGCTGCCTGCACATCGACCAATGCCATTGTCAGCCCAACGGGAAAATCGCCAGGACCCGCTTTGATGACGTTCAGCGCCTTTTTGTGAGCAGCCAGGATCACATTCCGTGCTTCGGGCGTGCCTGCAAACTGGAAAAGACCGAGCCGTTCTGGGGACACGCCAAAGGCTTGAGCGGCATTTTGCCAGAAGGGCGTATCCTGCATTTTGAAGGGCAGTATCTTTGATAGCAAAACGGGGATATTCGGTTCGTTGACCGTGCAAGCCACGCCGATCAAATCGCCGAGATGATTGACGGCTTTTTCGCAGTAGCGGGCAAAACGATCTGGCGTGCCTTCGTCTACCCAACCACCGTAGGGCATCAGCCAGCGAGGGGTGGTAAAGTGGTGAAAGGTGACGACAGGTTGAATGCCGTTCTCGTGGCAGGTCGCCAACATGCGGCGGTAATGTTCGAGTTCAGCATAGGAGAATTCGCCTTCTTCGGGTTCGATGCGTGCCCAATCCAGCGAGAAGCGATAGGCATTGAACCCCAGCGAAGCCAGCAGGGCTATATCTTCGGGGTAACGATGGTAGTGATCGCAGGCATCACCTGATGGTTCGGCATAGACGGTTTCAGGTAAATGTTCCAGCACCCAGCTTTCGGTGTTGATGTTGTTGCCTTCGACCTGGTGGGCAGCGGTTGCGGTGCCCCATAAGAAGTTTTTCGGGAAGGTGAATGTAGTCATGCTCGTCTCCTAAAAGATTATTTTCTTTTATCCGTTTGTTTGAAATAGACAAATAAGCCCATAAAGCCGCCCATAAACCCGCTGATCAGTCCGCTTACCCCGTTACCGAGTGCATTTGCCAACACGGTTTCGGGCATGGGAATGAGAAAATAGTTGAGTAAAAAGCTGGGCAGTAACCCCATCACGCCGCCGATGATGGCAGCCTTGATAATTTCAGATTTGTTCATTTTGTCTTTTCCTATGTTGTTTTTGATTTAGACAGAGTAGGGGTATTCAAATCTATACGTTCCACTGCCGACTTCCACGAGCAGGTCGTTGCCAGATTGGGTTGTTGGAAGTTCACTGGCAACCAACTGTCCGTTGGCGCCGACCAAGCGCAAGGTGGCGGTCGTGTTCGGCGGGATTTTTGCATCCACTCGCAGCAGCCCGTCTTCCAGTTCCCATCCAGAAACGATCTCGCCATAGACGGATTGATAGGTCGCTTTGGTGTGCGTCAAGTGTTCATCGGGATGCGGGTGGATGACGATATGTTTGTAGCCTGCCTGCGCCTTGTCTAGCCCTGCGACATGGCGATAGAGCCAGTCGCCGACTGCGCCAAAGGCATAGTGATTGAAGGATGCCAGCGTGACTTCGCCGTTCGGGGCGATGGCATCCCAGGTTTCCCAGATGGTGGTGGCGCCCCGAACGACTTCGTAAAGCCAGGAGGGGCATTGGGTTTGGAAAAGCAGCTTGTAGGCAACATCCTGCCTGCCGTTTTCGCTGAGCACGTCCAAGAGATAGGGCACGGAGACAAAACCCGTGTCCAGCCGATAGCCGTTTTCGGCGATCAAGCCGACCAACTGTTCGGTGACGGGCAGTCGCATTTCGGCGGGCATCAACTTCATTTTGAGCGCCATCACATACATGCCCTGATAATGGGCGGGCAAACTGCCATCGTCGCCGAGATATTCTTTGGCAAAAGCGGAGCGGATTTTCTCGTTCAATTCAGCAAAGCGCTGTTCGTCATCTTCTTTGCCAAGCACGGCGGCAATCTGTGTCATCAGTTCCGTTGAGTAGGCATAAAAGGCGCTGGCGACGACTTCCTTGGTGGCGTTGGCGGCGTCGAAAGGATTGCTGTAACCGCCCGTCAGGCTGGGGATGAGCCAATCGCCAAAGTGAAAGCCCGTATTCCAGAGATGTTTTTGGCGCTCACGAGCGTCTGCGCTCAACTCGCCGAGCCGTTCGGGGATGCCGCTCTCGGCTTCCTGCCGCACATAATCCAACCAGCGCAGCATCGTGGCGTAATTTTCTGCCAGCACACGCTCGTCACCGTAGCTTTGATAGAGCGTCCACGGGATGATGATGCAGGCATCGCCCCATCCCGCCGACGTATGCGCCCCGCCCTGAATGGGCGTGAACATCTCGATATAACTCCGCCAATACGGCACGGTGGCGGGGACTTGCCCATCTTCCCGCTGTTCGATTTGCAGATTGCGCAGCCAGCGAGTGAAGAAGGCGTGGACGTCCATATTGAAGCAGGCGGTCGGGATGAAGACCTGCGCATCGCCCGTGAAACCAGCCCGCTCCCGTTGTGGACAATCGGTAGGGATAGAGACAAAGTTTCCCGTTTGACTCCAGCGAATATTTTCCTGTAATTGATTGATGCGTTCATCCGAGCAGGTGAAACTGCCCGATTCCCGCAAATCGGATGCGATCACCAAGCCAATAAAATCATCAACCGTTGGCTCGCCTGGATAGCCTGTGATGCGCACATAGCGAAAACCGTGCGTGGTGAAGAAGGGTTCGTAAACTTCAACGTCTTCGCCTTTGCAGACATAGACATCCCGCTGGTCTTTGTTGCGTCCCCGAATCTGCTGCATGAAGTTGCCATCGGCATCCAGCATTTCTGCGTGATCAAGCACGATCTCTGTTTTGGTTGTCCCTTGCACTGACATGCGAATTTTGCCATGAATGTTTTGTCCCAAATCAACAACAGTTTCGCCGTTGGGGGTTTTGATGATCGCTACGGGTTTGATTTCTTGAACGATTCGCAACGGTTCGCCATATTGAGCGACGAGATTGTTGTAGCCAAAATTAGCGGTGTTGACGTTTTTCCAGGCAGAATCTTCAAAACCAAGTCGATCCCAACCAGTGTTTTCGAGCGTGGCGTCATAACGCTCGCCGATGAAGAGATCGGCGTAGACCAATGCGCCCGTCGATGATTTGAAACTCTCATCGGAGATGATCGTTTCTCGGCTGCCGTCTTCGTATTCGATTTCGAGTTTGAGCAGGAGAGCGAGCTTGTCGCCGTACTGGCAGCTATCGCCAGGCAGACCAATGCGACCACGATACCAGCCGTCGCCGAGGATGGCGCCGAGCACGTTTTTGCCAGTGGCGAGCATTTTGGTCACATCGTAGGTTTGGTATTGCAGGTAGCTGTCGTAGGCGGTGATTTCAGGAGCGAGTTCAATATCGCCGATCCGTGCGCCGTTGAGGGAGAGTTGATAAATGCCATGCGCTGTGGCATAGATGCGGGCTTTGGCGACCGTTTTTTGCGCTGAAAATTCCTTGCGGAGATATTGGGCAGGGTTAAGGCGGGCATAATCGGCGTCAGGTTGCGGTGAGATCGTTCCCAGGTTTTGGAACATGTTGATGGGCGGCTCTGGTTTAGCGGCATCCTGTTCGGGTTCGATCCAGTGGGCAGCCCAATCGTTGGGGTTGAGCAATCCCATTTCCCAGAAGGCAACCATGCTCCAGCCTGAGGGCGAATCGTTCTCATCCCAGATGCGCACCCGCCAAAAATAACGCTGGCGGGATTCGAGCGCCTGTCCCACATATTTCACCGCAATCGAATTGTCGGAAAGCACCTTGCCCGAATCCCAGACAAATTCATCCCAGGTGATTGTTTTGGAGACCTGAACCTGATAGGCGCTTTGCAGCACGCCGTGACGTTTGGCGATGAGTTTCCATGAGAGTTGTGGTTGCTTCGTGTCGATGCCGATAGGATTTTGCAGACTTTCACAGCGTAGATCGTTGACGAGTATGTTTGCAGACATAAAAAACCTATCTTAGAGATTGGCGAGGGCGGCGTTCATGGTTTCAACGGCTTGGTCATAATTGGGCAGCATTTTGAGCGCTTCCCGCAAGGGCATATTGCGCTCGTTGGACAAAATCCCTTTGATGAAGCCCGGTGCGCCGAGTCGATCCAGCACACCAAAGATGATGCCCGTGGCTGTGGGGTCGTACATGATCTCGCCGACGATGTTGTCAACGGTGTAGGGCGTGGCAGCATCAGGGTCTTGCCAGGGTTGCGACCAATGCCATTGGCCTGAGCCGACTTCATGCTTTTCGCCGTTTGGCAGGGTGATTTCTGCGCTGGTGTTGGGCGGGATAACAATACCCAGCGTGAAGGTGTCGTTTTCAATAGTCCAGAAGACTTTCGCCAACCCGTAGGGGGTACGATGTTGGGTGTTGGCGTGCGTAAGTCCGGCACTGGGGTGGGGTGCAATTTCCATGCGGCGGTAGCCAGCCTCCACAGGAGCGATGCCGCCGATGGTGCGCTGCATCCAGTCGGCGACTGCGCCGAGGGCGTAATGGTTGAAGGAGGTCATCTCACCCGGGTTGATCGAGCCATCTGGCAGCATCGAGTCCCAGCGCTCCCAGATGGTGGTGGCGCCCATCGTGACGGGGTAAAGCCAGGATGGGTTTTCTTTCTGCATGAGCAGGCGATAGGCGGTGCGATACTGTCCCGTTTGACAAAGAGCATCGCAGATGAGCGGCGTGCCGACAAAACCCGTGCGGATACGATAGCCGCTATCCAGCACCAGCGCTGCTAGACGTTTGCCTGCATATTGGCGTTGTTCTACAGTGGGGAGTAAGTCGAAAACCAGGGCGAGCGCATAAGCGGTTTCGGCATCGCTCATCATGCGTCCTGTGGGGGTGACGTATTCACGGGCAAAGGCGTTTTTGGCTTTTTCTGCCAAAATACGGTACTTCTTTTCTGTGTCTTTGCGCCCCAGAATTTGAGCGCTGCGAGCGACCAGCTCGGCAGAATGCGCAAAATAGGCGTTGGCAACAATTGTTTTATCGGTGCGGGCTTGTGCGGGTTTGTCGGGCGGAGCGGTCGGGTCAAGCCAGTCGCCAAACTGGAAGCCCGTATCCCAGAGCTGGTTTTCTCCTGCCTGCGTGGCAATGAAATCGACCCAATTGCACATGCTCTCGAACTGATCTGCCAAAATGTGGGCGTCACCAAAGCGTTGGTATAAGACCCAGGGCACGACGGTTGCCGCATCGCCCCAGGCGGCTGCGCCAGCGCCAAAAGGCAGGATACTTGGCACAACAGCGGGGACGCTGCCGCCCAGCTTACGCTGTTCAATTGCCAGATCTTTGAGCCACGATTGCAAAAATCCACTGGCATCATATAAAAATGAAGCAGTCGGCGAAAAGACCTGAATATCACCTGTCCAGCCCATGCGCTCGTCACGCTGCGGGCAATCGGTCGGGACGTCGAGGAAGTTGCCACGCATGCCCCAAACTACATTTTGATGCAATTGGTTGAGCAGCGGGTCAGAGCATTCGAACCAGCCCGTGCGCTCCATATCCGAGTGGATGACGATGGCGCTTAGGTTTTCGAAGGTGAGTTCGCCATTCCAGCCGCTGATTTCGACATAACGGAAGCCGTGGAAGGTAAATCTCGGCTCCCAGATTTCCACGTCTTCGCCTTTGCAGATATAGCGGTCAGTGGCTTTTGCCATGCGCAGCGGACGGGTGCCGAGTTCACCGTTTTCGAGCACTTCTGCGTGGCGCAGGGTGATGACCTGCCCCGCTTCGCCCGTAACCTTGAGTTGGATTCTGCCTACGAGATTCTGCCCAAAGTCGACCAATGTCTTTCCAGATGGAGATGTGGTGATGGACACAGGTGCCAGGGTCTCGATACGGCGGACGGGAACCCCAAGCGGAGCAGACAGCGAATTCAGACTCTGCCTGAGCGTGGTCGTTGGCAGCCAGGCAGAATCGTCAAAGCCCGGCTTGGTCCAGTCAACGGGTTCGAGACGAACATCGTAGCTTTCACCGTCGTAGATGCTGCTCGTCAAGATAGCGCCTTTGGAGGCACGCCAGTTTTCGTCGGTGATAATGGTTTCTTTTGAGCCATCGGCATATTGGATTTCAAGCTGTGCAAGCAAAGCAAGTTTGTCCCCGTAGATATTGCGCTTGCCACCGCCAAACCCAAGCCGTCCACGATACCAGCCATCGCCCAAAATTGCACCGATGGCGTTTTTGCCTGATATGAGCAGGTCGGTGACATCGAAAGTTTGATAACGCAGGTGTTCGTCGTAGGCTGTCCAGCCGGGGGCGAGAACATGGTCGCTGACGAGTTGCCCGTTGATTTCGGCTTCGTAAACGCCGAGGGCGGTGATGTAGAGACGGGCGGATTTGATGTTAGAGCGCAGGTCAAATTCTCGGCGTAAGTAGGGGGATGGGTTTGATCGGTCGGGGTTTTCATCCCAGGTTGGGGTGATGAATTTGGCGTGCCAATCTTCGGGTTGAAATAAAGCCGCTTCAACGGAAACAAGTTCACTCCAGGGCGATTCGCTGCCGTCCTGTCCCCAGACACGCACCCGCACCGAGACACGTTCACGGGATTGGAGCGGGGCAAACATCCAATCCACAAGCAGGGATTGCTCTGAATTAATTCGTCCCGTTTTTTCGAGCAGTTTGCCATCAGCGGCGTATTTTTCGATCTCGTAGGCGTTTTGGCGCCAGTTTTGCAGGTCTGTTCCGACACGCCATGAAAGACGTGGGGCAGCCATGCCGATGCCGAAGGCTTCGCTGCGGTGTTCGACGGAGAGATTTACCGAAGGTATTTTTGACATTTTTATTCCTAAAGATGGGGTGATGAAATAAGAAAAGGAATGCTGCTAATAGCCATCTATCCTTTAACGGCTCCGCCCGCCATACCTTTGATAAAGTGCTTTTGGAGCAGCAGAAAGACCGTTATCATGGGCAGGATGGAGAGAATCACGGCTGCCATGACGAGATTTAGTTTGCTATTATATTGCCCTACAAAGGTAAAAATGGAAAGTTGCAGTGTGCGCATTTCTTTTTTGGGCAGGAAGAGTAAGACCATGAAAAAATCATTCCAGAGGGACATGATATTCATGATGATGACGGTGGATGTGACGGGTTTGAGCAGGGGGAAAATGATTTGCCAAAATATACGGAGTTTTCCCGCGCCATCGACCATTGCGGCTTCTTCTAACTCACGGTTGATGCCTTTGATGAATCCTGTATAGAGAAAAATTACCATTGGAAGCGATACTGCAACGTAAATGAAAATGATGCCTGTGTAGGTATTAATCAGGTCGAGCATTTTCATCAGACGGTAGAGTGGCAGCATGGCAAGCTGGAAGGGCACCATGATGCCTGATAGAAAAAAGTAGAAAATCGGCGTCCACTTGGTGCGGCGGGCAAGGGGATATGCGGCGGAAGCGCCAAAAACGATTAAAAAGAAAATCGAGACGGAGGTCAGGATGATACTGTTTTTCATGCCGCGAGTTAAATTGGCTTCGTTCCACGCTCTGCTGAAGGTGTCCCATTGAATATCTTGTGGGAATCCGAAGGGATTTTCCGCCAACTCTGCTGGGGATTTAATTGCGGCGGAAATCATCATTGCAAGAGGAATAATTGTGATGATTGTCCACGTTAAGACGATCAATAAAGAGACCGTTTTACCCCAAAGTTGCTGTCGCTTAAGGCTCATAGCTGCACCTCCCGCCGAGTGAGGTAAGTGAGTTGGATTAAGGATAAGATCAGAATAATGGCAAACATAACTACCGCAACGGCTGTGCCATAACCAAATTTGGTGAAGTCGAAGGCTTGCCGGAAAATAAAGGTGGTGATTGATTCGGTGGCGCGTCCGGGTCCTCCCTGCGTCATGATGTAGATTAGGTCGAACTCTTTTAGAGAGCCGATCATTGAGAGAACGACGTTAATGGTGAAGGCAGGCGCGATGAGGGGAAAGGTGATATACCAAAATCGCTGCCAGGCATTGGCGCCATCGATGCTGGCGGCTTCCTGAATGACTTCGGGGATGGCTTGCAGCCCGGCAAGGTAAATAATCATCGACATGCCAACCCAACGCCATATCGTGGTGGCAACGAGACTGTATAAGGCAATATCGGGGTTGCCAAGCCAGCTTTGTGTCCAAGTCTCCAGTCCAAAATTGGTCAAGAGTTGGTTAATTACCCCGTTGGGAGCAAACATATATTTCCAGATACTGCCAAGTGCAATACTGCTTAATAAAGGCGGAATAAGAAAGAGAACGCGAAAACCGCGGAAGGATTTATGTGAAACCGCGAGCGCCAGCACCATTCCAAGTATATTTTGAATGGTGGTCGCAAAAAAAGCGTATTTAAAAGTGTTGCCAAGCGCTTGCCAGAAATGTTTATCTTCCCAAATTTTGGCAAAGTTTTGCAAGCCGACAAAATCAAGCTGCGGATTGAGACCGTTCCACTTGGTCAGGCTGATGTAAAAACTGCTTGCGACGGGATAAATAAAAAAAACCGAGAAAATCACTACTGCAGGAAGGACAAAGAGGCTGTCTCCAAGGATAGCCCGCCACCGCGCTCGACCGACAAAAAAGCTTCGCCCTGATTTTGCTTGCATGGAATGCTCCGTCTACTAGTGAGAATAAATAAGCGTTGTAAAAGTAGAAGTGACTGTCATCTTTCAGAACCTGTAGACACAGCGAGCCGTTAAAGAAAAACAGTCACGATGATTCTTATGGCGTTTTCGCAGGTGACAGTCACTTCGCCAAGGTTTTGAAATTACATCTTCGGTGACGGGCACTTGCCGTGCCCGTCACCCAAATGAAGGAGTTTACTGTAAGGTGTAAAGCGCCAGAGTTAATTGGTTGCACTTGCCCAAGCGGCATCCATTTCCTGGAGCATTTCCTCAACAGTCATCTCGCCGGCAAAGACAGACTGTATCCCTGCCAGCATTACATCTTGCACGCCAGCGGGCCAGTTCTGGTCAAGGAAGGGGTATGAACCAACTTCAAGGTAAGGCAGCATTTCCCCTGCCGCTTCGTCAATGGTCGGGTTCATGCCTTCAGATGCCGGAAAAGCGCCTCTTTGGGTCAAATAGAGGTCCATAATCTCAGGGCGCGCCCAGAAGTCTAAATAAGCCTTCGCTTCTTCGGGATATTCGGTGTCGGCAGAAAGAGTGATCGTGATCCCGATCGCGGAAGATACCCAGACATCGCCGCCGGCATCATAAGGCAGTGGGAACATGCCCCATTCAGCATCGGGGGCTTTTTCACGCAAGGCGGCAATTGCCCAGTTGCCCTGAACCAACATGGCAGCTTCACCATTCGCCATCAGATCGTTTGCCAGCTCGTAGCCGGTGCCCAACGCATCTGCATTCACGTAGCCTTTGGCTTCAAGGTCAAGGTAATCCGCCATCATGCCTTCCCAGGCAGAGCCGACAAAGGTGGCTTCGCCTGCATACATTTGGGCATCAAAGTCGATATTATCGCGATAAATCGCAGAAGGCGCCATCGCATAAGGGATCAATTGTGTTACCCAGGCATCCTGCAAGCCAAGCGCTAGGGGCGCCACACCAGAAGCCTTGACCGTTTCACAGACCGCAAGGAATTCATCCCAGTTTGCGGGAACGTCTAAGCCCAAATCGGCAAAAATCTGCTTATTGTAGATCACACCGATCACATTGGCGTCTACCGGCATGGTCATCACTTTGCCATTGTAGGTGGAAACGAATTTGGCGCCATCAAACAGGCTGCCAACCCAGGGTTCGTTGCTCAGGTCCATCAAATATCCCGCTTCTGCCTGGGGATGGAACTTCGTGCCGGGGAAAACGCCAAATACATCAGGGGCATCATTTGCCGAAAGGCGCGTCGTCATTACTTGCTCATAGGTATCCGTATCTGCCGTCTCAAATTCAACGGTGATATTGGGGTATTCAGCATGGAAGCGATCATTAATTTCTTTGATAAGCGTTTCGCCAATATCCGCGCCAAACCAGTGATAAAACTCAAGGGTCACAGGTTCAGCTTCTTCAGCGGCGGGCGCTTCTTCGACCACTGTTTCTTCTTCAGCGGCAGTCTCTTCGGCTGCGGGTTGTGGCGCTTCTTCCACAACAGGCTCGGCGGCGGGTTGACATGCACTCAACACCATTGCCACAAGCAAAATAACCGCAAAAAGTAACTTGCTCTTCGTTTTCATCTTTTTACTCACTCCTATATCTTTGGTAGAATTGGAAAGGCTCCGGGCAGGGAAATTTGGCTGATATGCCAAAAGCTCTGCTCATCCTTTTTGAGAGATACCGCGTCCCGCCAGGTCTGTCGGTATCTCTTTTTTTGGGAACTTGAAATCAATTTAGCCACCTGATAGTTTTGTTTTAGGTGGTGGTTGAGTAGCCCCGAGTGCTTTTTCGGGGTGTATCGAAACCACAAAATAGTATTTTTCTGCCTGACTGTTGGTTTCGATACGGCGAAAAGCGTCGCCTACTCAACCAACGATGGTTCTTTTTAGCAAAGTGTCAGGTCGTTTGAAATCAACTTGCATTATTTTTTCTTATCACCTCCTTTCTTCCCATGTTGATGCAGGAAGCTGCGGAGCGGCTCCGGTTGATTCTCGAATTAACACTTCGTGAGGGATCGTCACTTTCTGATAATCTTCATTAGGATCCTCCAGCCGCCGCACCAAAAACCGAAATGCCTCCCGACTCCATTTAATCGTGTCCCATGAAACAGTCGTCAAGCTGGGAGTCATATATTCACCTAAATTAATCCCGTCATATCCTGAAATAGATATATCATCCGGCACGCGAAGGTTGTACTCATGCGCAGCCCTGATTGCCCCCATCGCCAACCAATCATTTACACACACTAATGCAGTGGGGGGAGAATCCACTGAAAAAATCCGGCATGCCGCTAAATAGCCATCTCGAATTGTAGGTCCACACTCAATAACAGATGTCTCTAATAATGGCAACTGATGCTCATTCAAGAAAGCTTTATATGGCTCCAAACGGTCAAGCGCTTCCTCATCCGGAGCAACGCCATACAATAAACTGATTTGACGATGCCCAAGACCATAAAGATAATGCAGCAACTCAGTGGTCGCGTGGCGATAATCAGAGTGCAAACAGTCGGTCTCGTAATCGAAATTGCCAAGCACGATCGGCAATTGTTGTTTCAACAGTTGATTGAGGATGATTTGTGCCTCTTTGGAATAAGTAACATAGGAACCAATGATGATAATCCCATCAATTCGGCGTCCAGCAAGCGCCCTCAAAATCGTGATTCCGCGTTCCCCGCTGAGTTCACTGCTATACATCATCACATGATAACCCCACTGACGCGCTTCAAGTTCAAACCCTTCCATCATCTCCCAATAATGTGGATTCCGCACATCGGGAATCAAAATACCGATTGTTTTTGTCGCCCCGCCGGAACGCAGCGAACGTGCTTGTGCGTGGGGTTCATACCCTAATTCTTCGATTGCATCCCAAACACGCTGCTGGGTCTCAGCGGAGATCGGTACGCCTTTGTTCGTGGCGCCATTGAGCACATACGAGACAGTCGCTCGTGATACGCCCGCTCGTTTGGCAACATCAACTTGTGTGGGACGATTCATGCGTAGGACCTTTGATGATAGGGTTACTCGTGTCAGCTTACACGTGTAAATGATGGTTCATATTATACAAAGATTTTTTCGATTGTCAATAAAAAACAACAAAGAACGGTATTTTAACTTGCCATTCCTTGTTGTTGCCTTTGCTTTTTTTGTGCGTTAGTAAGGCATCCCCCAGCCAGATAAAGATCAATCCACTTTACTTGTTTGCTTGAAATATATGAACAAGCCCATAAAGCCGCCCATGAAACCAATGATGAGACCGCTCACGCCGTTGCCGAGCGCATTTGCGAGCAGGGTTTCGGGCATTGGGGCAAGAAAATAGTTGATTAAAAAGCTGGGCACTAATCCCATGATGCCGCCGATGACGGCTGCTTTGGTGATTTCAGATTTATTCTTGTTCATGATGTAGCTTCCTATCTTCTTTCGTTATTTTACTGATGTTACGAAAAAAGAGGCTTTTGGCAAACCTTGGGGCTGCCCTCACCCCTTCGGCAGGCTCAGGGCAACGCCTCCGCCCTCTCCCAAAGGGAGAGGGGACTTAATCCCTTCTCCTCTTGGGAGAAGGTTAGGATGAGGGAAAATGACAGCCTATTGTTCATCACTGCGTAACATCAGCAATTCAGGCAAATCGTGAGTGATAAACAAGACCGCCTTATTTTCAGCTTTCATCTTCCGCATCACGTTATACAAAATTTCCTGCCCCTTATGCGAGAGCGCCGTTGTTGTCTCATCAACGATCAGCATCTCAGGTCGGGCATACATCACCTTCGCCAACTCGACCAATTTACGTTCCTGCATCCCCAAGCGGTCAATCGGCAGGTCAGGTGCAATATCAGAGCCAATTGCTTCTAAGGCATCCTTCGCAGCCTGATTCATTTGACGTTTACTGATCAAACCGAATTTTATAAACTTTTCTTCTTCCCCGATAAAGATATTCTCCGCAACGCTGATGCCCGGAACTGTTCCCATTTCCTGAACGATCATCCCGATCCCCGCCTTTGCACCGTCAATCATCGACCCGGGCTTGTGTGCCTGCCCCAAAAAGAACATCTCACCTCGGTTTGCTGGCTGCATCCCCGTCGCAATCGACGAAAGCGTCAATTGCCCGGAGCCGTTCTCGCCGATCAAGCCCGTGATCTCGCCACGATACACTAAAAGGTCAACCTGATCCAGCGCAACGGTTGGACCAAAGTTCTTGCAAATCCCTTTGGCTTCAAAAATCAATTCTTTTTTTTTGGATAAAACTTTTGCCATGCTTCTGCCTCGGTTTTTCAACGTCCTAAATCGGGTGCGGAATGTAGCGAGCGCTTAACGCTCCGCTCTATGCCTGGGCTTTCAGCCCATCCAAAAAGATACGGTAAATTTTCGTAAAAATTTCCTGAGAACTTTTCCCAAACTCTGCTTCCACCTTTTCCCCCATTTCACCAAAGCGACTGATCGTTCCTGAGATGAAATTGAAAAATGCCGCCAGCATCAGTGCCGATTCCATATCTGTGCGCAGCGAGCCATCGCTGATGCCTGCTTGAATACTGTCCAAAACAAATTGCTTGTCTTCTTCCAGATTTTCAAGCATCGTGCCCACAAACATATCTGTTGACCAGTGTTTTGCATATAGGTAGTTGAGTTCGGCAACAAAACTGGCTTCGCTCGGGTTTTCAAATAAATAATCAAAAAATGACGTAATAAATTTTTCCAACCGCTGATAACCGCTTCCCTGAAAAGACCAGACTTCACGTTCGTTGCGTTCTCGCCAGCCTTTGGTGATGGTCTTGAAAATCTCTTCAGCAATTTCTTCCTTATTGGAAAAATACTTATAGATCGTTGCACGGGTTAGGCGGGATTTTTTAGCAATTTCGCTCATCGTGACCTGGTCAATGCCCTTTTCAACAAAAAGGGACTCGGCAGCATCCAAAATCCCCTCTCGTTGGTTTTCTCGATGTGTGGTGTAGATCGTTGCCATAGGACTCCTAAAAATATACGAAGCGTCTAAATATACACAATGTGTATAAAAAAGATCATACAAAAAAACAAACAAGTGTCAATAACAAAATGACAAATTGCGCTATGAAATATGACTTAAATTTGTTGTTTTCATTAAATGTTGACAAAATTCAACAAATGGCTACAATAAACACAAAGGAATTAGACCTATGACCACACACGAACGCCGTCAAACCCTGATCGAATTGCTTCGCCGCCAGCCTGGAATGCGTGTCCCCGAAATTGCCGCTATGCTGGATGTTTCCGAAGGCACCGTGCGCAACGACCTAAACGCCCTCGAAGCGGACGGTCGCCTTGAACGGGTACATGGCGGGGCGGTATTAGCGGAGCGAATGCACATCGACAGCACCTCCTTTACCGAACGTCATCGGGAAAATGTTATCGCCAAGGAAGCTGTCGCTCGTCAGGCTGCCAAGCTCGTGCAGGATGGCGACTCGATCCTGCTCGATGCCAGCAGCACCATCTATTACTTGGGGCTTGCGCTCGAAACCCGCCAACGTCTGCGAGTCGTCACCAACGGCTTGGACGTTGCCCGTCTGCTGGCGAAAAACCCGTCCAATACCGTCATCCTGATCGGCGGCATTCTCAGTCAGGATGGCTCTTCTTTAACAGGTTTATTCAGCGAGCAAGCCATTCAAGACCTGCATGTGCAAAAAGCCTTCGTCTCAGCCAGCGGTTTTACCATCGAGCGGGGGCTGACCGAAGTACATCTCGAAGAAGCCCAACTCAAACGCAAAGCCATTCAAACCGCACAACAAGTTATCGCCCTAATGGATTCAAACAAGCTCGGTCACGAAGACCTGACCCCCGTCGCTCACCCCACACAGCTCGCATCGCTCTATACCGATTCGGAGATTTCGCCCGAATGGGTGCATAAGATCAACGAAGCAGGCATCAAACTGGTCGTCTGCGGATTGGAGTAGAGCGGATGTCAAACTACCTCGCCATCGATCTCGGCGCAGAAAGCGGACGGACGATCCTCGGAACGCTCTCGGCTGGAAAATTGGTACTACACGAGACGCATCGTTTTGCCAATCAACCTGTTCGGCTGCCCAATGCCCTCCACTGGGACATCCTCCGTTTGTGGGCAGAAATCAAGACCGGGATTGCTGCAACCGTCAAAGATGGGGTACAACTCGACAGCCTCGGCGTCGACACCTGGGGCGTGGACTTTGTCCTGCTCGATAAAGACGGCAACCTGCTCGCTAATCCCACCCACTATCGTGATGCCCGCACGGACGGGATGCTCGAAGAAGCCTTTGTTCTAATGCCTCGCAGCGAGATTTTCGCCAACACGGGCATCCAGTTCATGCAGTTGAATACCCTCTATCAACTTTTGGCGATGCTCAAAGCCGACTGCTCGCTTTTTGAAATCGCCAAAACCTTCCTCACTATTCCCGACCTGCTCAACTACTGGCTTTCGGGAAAACTGACCAACGAATTTACCAACGCCACTACCACCCAATGCTTTAATCCCCAAACCAAAGCATGGTCGTCCTCCTTGCTGGATGCGATGGGCATTCCGGAACATCTTTTTAATCCCATCTCCGAACCGGGGACGGTACTTGGCGGATTGCAGCCATCCGTTGCCGAAGAAACGGGCGCAGAGGGTGTGCAAGTTGTCGTGCCTGCCTGCCACGATACAGGCTCGGCGGTCGTCGCTGTCCCTGCTGAAAATCAGGACTTCGCCTGGCTCAGTTCGGGGACATGGTCGATTATGGGGGCAGAAGTGACAGAGCCTGTGCTTGGCGAAAAAGCGCTTGAATACAACTTTACCAACGAAGGCGGCGTTTTCGGTACCTGGCGTTTGTCGAAGAACATCATGGGGTTGTGGATCGTGCAGGAGTGCCGTAGAACGTGGCAAAGCTCGGGACAAGACTACTCTTATGATGCAATGACCAAGCTGGCGGCTGAGTCCGATCCGTTCATTGCGGTGATTAATCCCGACGATGACATCTTCTTCCATCCCGGCGACATGCCGCAGAAAATCCAATCCTATTGCAAAAAAACGGGACAGCGTGTGCCGCAATCGCACGGCGAAATTTTGCGGGTGGCGCTCGAAAGTCTGGCGCTCAAATATCGCTGGGCGCTGGGGCGGCTGGAAGAGCTGGCGGGCAGGGAGTTTGCGCCCATCCACATCATCGGCGGCGGGACTCAAAATCGCCTGCTAAACCAGTTTGCGGCAAATGCGACCGGTCGCATGGTCGTGACGGGTCCCATCGAAGCGACGGCAATCGGCAATGTGCTCATGCAAGCCATCGGCATGGGGCATCTTGAAAGTCTGGCGGATGCCCGTGAAGTGGTGCGCAATTCGTTCGATGTAGAGAAATATTATCCCGCAGAGCCTGAAGGCTGGGATGCTGCGTACGAAAAACTATTAACGCTTTTATAGCGAAAGAGAGAAAAAATGGTAAACACACCTTATCCACAATTGGATGATTTATTAGACATGATCGGTCAGGCTGGATTTCATCTGGCAGAGATCGAAGCCAGCGAAGGGGCGGCTGGGAATATTTCGGTCTGCCTGCGCTGGCAGATTGACCCACGCACCCGTTTTCCTGTGGAGAGCGAATTCGTGCTGCCGCAAGTCGTGCCGGAACTGGCTGGGGCGACCTTCATCGTCAGCGGCTCGGGACGACGTCTGCGGGAATTACGGGACGATCCGCCCGTGCATTTGGCTTGTTTGACCGTTAACGAAGGTGGCGAGACGGCGAAATTATTCACCGCCTACAACCGTCGCTTTGAGCAGGTGACCAGTGAATTTAATTCGCATTTGGCAGTGCACTATGACCAAATGACCACGACCGATACGAATTTCCATGCGGTCGTCCATGCCCAACCCCTGCACCTGACTTATTTGAGCCATATTCCCCGCTATCAGGATGAGATGTATCTCAATCGGCAGATTCTACGTTGGCAGCCTGAGACCATTGTTAACTTGCCTGAGGGCGTCGGTTTTCTGCCTTTTGAGATACCTGGTTCACAAGCGTTGATGGAAGCAAACGTACCTTGTTTAAGAGAACACCGCATTGTCATCTGGGCAAAACATGGTGTAATGTCCCGCTCGGATATTTCCGTCAAGCGGGCAGCGGATCGGGTTGAATATGCCGAGACAGCAGCGAAATATGAATATCTGAACCTGCAAATTGGCGAAGTTGGCGAAGGTTTGAGCGCTGACGAAATCCGCACGATTTGCGATACGTTTAGTGTGAAGCAGAATATCTTCTAATATAGCGCTGGTTGAGTAGGCCGACGGCACCATTCCTTCGACTAAGCTCAGGGCAAGCGTCAGCCGTATCGAAACCAAGCGGCGTTTTCAATAGCCCGCTTCGATTTCACCCATTCGGGTACAGGCGATACGCTACAGCACGGAAAAGCTGTGCTTTCGCTACTCAATCTCCGCTGAACCTTCTTTCTAAGGAGCAACTATGAGCACGACCGCAGCACAAGTACAGAAAGCCTATGAAGTCGCCAAAGAACGTTATGTTGCTCTTGGCGTGGATACCGATGCCATTTTGAAGAGTCTCGCTAAAGAAGCCATTTCCCTACATTGCTGGCAGGGCGATGATGTCGGAGGATTCGAGAACCCTGACAGTGGACTGAGCGGCGGCATCGCTGTGACGGGTAATTACCCTGGCAAGGCACGCACCCCTGACGAGTTGCGTGCTGACCTCGACAAAGCCTACAGCATGATCCCTGGCAATCACCGCCTGAACCTGCACGCTATCTATGGCGATAGCGACCGTAAGATGGATCGCAACGATTGGCAGCCGCAGCACTTTGATCGCTGGATCGAGTGGGCAAAGGCAAACAATCACGGCATCGACTATAACCCGACCTGCTTCTCGCACCCGATGGCAGACAGTGGTTTTACACTGGCGAGCCTCGATGCGAACGTGCGAGATTTTTGGGTACAGCACTGCATCAACTCTCGTGAGATCGGCGGATATATCGGTAAAGCGCTCGATAATCCTTGCGTGACGAATGTCTGGATCCCTGATGGATACAAGGACACACCCGTCGACCGTAGCAAGCACCGCGAACTGCTCAAAGAGAGCCTGGATAAAGTTTTTGCGGCAAAAATCAGTCACGCCGACTTCAATCTGGACGCAGTCGAAGCAAAGCTCTTTGGCATTGGTTCGGAAAGCTATGTCGTCGGTTCACATGAGTTCTACATGGGCTATGCTGTCCAAAACCAGACCCTGCTGACTTTGGATGCGGGTCATTTCCATCCGACCGAAGTGATCTCGGACAAGATTTCGTCGGCGTTACTCTTTGTCCCTGAAATTTTGTTGCATGTCAGTCGTGGTGTGCGCTGGGACAGCGACCATGTCGTCACCCTGACCGATGAGCTTCAAGCCATCATGCAGGAGATCGTACGGGGTGGTTATTTGAACCGCACACATATCGGGCTGGACTTCTTTGACGCCAGCATCAATCGTGTGGCGGCATGGGTGATCGGCACCCGTAATGCGCTGCGTGCCATGTTGATGGCAATGCTCGAACCCCTCGAGCAAATGAAAGCCTTCGAGCAGAGCAGCGACTTCACATCCCGTTTGGCGATGATGGAAGAATTGAAGGGTATGCCCTTCGGCGCTGTTTGGGACTATTACTGTATGCAGAATAACGTTCCCGTTGGTTTCGATTTCATGGATGAAATTCGAAATTATGAGAACGATGTACTCTCACAAAGAAGTTAAATTCATTATGATGTTTTCCCCTTCACTTGCATTTATTTTTGATATGGATGGCACCTTGGTCAACAACCTGTCTTACCACCTTCAAGCGTGGATGCAGATTGTGCGACCTTTGGGCTTGGACATTACCGAAGAAGAATTTCTCGAACGAACGAATGGCAAGACAAATCCGCTCATTTTCCGTGAACTCTTTGGCGACAAGCTAACTGTTGAAGAAGCTGAAGCTGCCGCATTGAGAAAAGAAGCGTTGTATCGAGAAATCTATGCTCCATATTTGGCATCCACACCTGGAGCAATCTCTTTGATGGACGAAGCCGCAGAAAAAGGAATCCCGCTTGCGGTGGCGACATCTGCCGACCCGCCCAATGTTGATTTCGTGTTGGGTGGCTTGAATCCGTTTTCCCGCCTTGGTGCGGTGGTCAGCGGGGATATGCCCAAGCACAGCAAGCCGCATCCCGATATTTTTCTCACGGCGGCGACGCATTTAGGCGTTCCTGCGGAGATTTGTGTTGTTTTTGAAGATTCATATTCGGGTTGTTTGGCGGCGCAGCGTGCAGGGATGCGTGTTGTCGCACTTGCGACGACCACAACGGATCGGGATATCTGCGCAGGATGGCCTGGTGTCATTCGGGTTGTGGGTGATTTCACCGACGTGCATGTCGCTGAGTTTTTGGTGTAAGAAATTATGCCTACGATCAAACTCTACGCTGGCTTGCGCAAAAAAGCGGGACAAACCGAAGTGTCCATAACGGGAGCAAGCCTCCGCACGAGCGTTTCGGCGCTTGTCGAGCAGATTCCAGCTTTGGAGGGCGTTATTGTCCAAGACGGGCAGATCCGTCCGCATTTTGTTATCAACATCAATGGACATGCTGCTACAGGTTTGGAAGTGGACATCCAGGAAGATGATGTAATCGCAATCTTTCCACCCATCGCTGGTGGATAACGAGGAGAATTTTATGAACGGTTGGAATAATAAAGTGCTGGATATTGACCTTTCGGCACAAACGTACGAAACCTATCCGCTGGATATGGAAATGGCTCGCCAGTTTATTGGTGGGCGTGGCTTGGGCGTGCGCCTGCTTTGGGACTTGGTCGGTCCCGATGTTGACCCGCTAGACCCCGAAAACGTACTCGTTTTTACGAACGGGCCCCTGACGGGCACGGGCTACCAGACCAGCAACCGTTTTTCGGTGACCACCAAAAGCCCGCTGACGGGCACCGTGCTGGACGCCAACTCTGGCGGCTGGTGGGGGATGCAGTTCAAAAAGGCAGGCTACGATGTGATGATTGTGCGTGGCAAAGCTGAGCAGCCGATTTGGATTGAAATTAAAAATGAAGAAATTACTTTCCACGATGCAAGTAATCTGTGGGGCATGCGGGTTTTTGACCTGACCGAAAAACTCGGACAGGATAATAACAAACGCAACGTGCTTTGCATTGGTCCTGCGGGAGAGAACTTGAGCCGTGTGGCGGCGATCATGAACGACCGTGAACGTGCGCTGGCGCGTGGCGGTCCTGGCGCTGTGATGGGCAGCAAGAACTTGAAGGCGATTGTCGTGGAGGGCAAAAAACGCACGGAGATCGAGAACAAGGATCGCTTCAAATTTCTACTCTACGAAACCCGCAAGCTGCTGGCAGCCAGCCCGCTCACCAGTCAGGCGCTGCCTGAGTTTGGCACCGTTGTGCTGATGAATATCATGAACAACATCGGCGCCCTGCCCACTCGCAACCACCAGCAGACCCAGTTTGAAGGCGCCGAAGCCATTTCTGGCGAAGCCCTCACCGAGAAATATCTCGTCAAAAATCAGGCTTGCTGGGCCTGCCCCATCGGCTGCACCCGCATCAGCCAAACCGAAAAGGTCGAGGGCGAGGGGCCTGAGTTCGAGTCTACCTGGGCGTTCGGTGCGCAGTGCGGCATCGACGATCTGCCCGCCATCATTGAAGCGAACGCCATTTGCAACGATCTGGGATTGGATACCATCTCCGCTGGCTCGACAATCGCCTGTGCGATGGAATTGAGCGAAAAAGGCTATATGGATTCAGAACTCCGCTTCGGACGTGCCGACCAACTTGCTTCCACGTTAGAAGCGATGGCAGTCCGAGAAGGGGTCGGCTCCGATCTCGCCGATGGCAGCCTCCGTTTAGCGAAGAAATACGGTCATCCCGAACTTTCGATGTCCGCCAAAGGGATGGAAATGCCCGCCTACGATCCGCGCGGTATGCAGGGACAGGGTTTGCTCTACGCCACGTCCAACCGTGGCGGCTGTCACATGCGTGGCAACATGGTCGGTCCCGAAGTGCTCGGCTTGCCGAAAATGATCGACCGCTTCCAGGTTCAGGGAAAGTCCAGTTTTGTGATCTTGCACCAAAATGGCTCGGCAGCGATCGACGCACTGGTAGTGTGTAAGTTCACCAATATGGGTGTCGCAGATGAGTATTTTGCTCGTGTCTTGAGTGCCGTAACAGGCATCCAGTATGATACGGGCGACCTGCATCGGGTTGGTGAGCGCATCTGGAATCTGGAGCGCATGTACAACCTGCGTGAAGGCTTCACCGCAGCCGATGACACCCTGCCGCCGCGCCTACTCGAAGACGCCCCGACCGAAGGTCCGTCTGCGGGCTGGGTCGTCAAACTCGAACCGATGCTGGCAGAATACTATCGCAGCCGTGGCTGGGACGAGAATGGTGTCCCGGCACAGGCAAAACTCGAAGAACTTGGCTTGGCTGATCTGGTTGCCGCAACCGCCTAACTGGACAACTGGATAAACTGGAGAATATTATGGTTGACGAACGAATTTACGAAATGTTTCGCGAGATCGGCGAAGACTTGTATAGCGCCCAAATGATCAGCTCGCACGGCGGCAATCTCAGCATCCGACTCGGCGACCGCATCATCATCAAACGACGTGGTGCCCAACTAGGCAGACTCAAACCGCATGACCTGATCGAAACCCGTCTCGACAAAAATGACAGTGGCGTGGTGCTTGCTTCGACTGAGCTGATCGTCCATCGTGCGATCTATCAACAGACGCCTGCGCTGGCGGTCTGTCACTGCCACCCCCGCACGGCGGTTGCTTTTTCCTTCTCTCGTGATGCACTTGTGCCGATTGATAACGAAGCATCCTATCTGCTGAAAAAGATTCCCGTCGTGACCGAAGAATTTGCCTCGGGTTCGCCCCAAATGGCAAATACCGTCGCTGGCGCATTGAAAGATTACAAGATTATCATGCTGCGTGGACACGGTAGCTTCGCCATCGGCTCGACATTGGAAGAAGCCTTTCACTGGTCTTCAACCCTCGAAGAATCCGCCCAAATGGAACTTGCCGCCAAGCTCATCAATGAACCCTTCATTGAGTATCGTGGTATGACGGAAGGGTATAAGACGTTCTAAGCATTACGAAATTGACATCAACTGGATAGCGCTGGTTGAGTAGCCTGACAGTCTTATCGTCAGGCGTATCGAAACCAAGCGGGTCTGTTTCATAAAACTCGCTCTGGTTTCGATACACTACAGCACGGTAAAACTGTGCTTTCGTTACTCAACCTCCGCTATAATAATTTTGCAAAACAAACTTACCACTCTCTATTCTCTCCTCTCTAAGGTCTCCCTATGCCAAAAGCCCAACTATTCATCACCTGCCTTGCAGATCAGTTCTACACCAAGACCCTCCAGAATATGACCGAACTGCTGGAGCGCCTCGGCGTGGAGTTGGTCTTCCCGCCCGAGCAAACCTGCTGCGGGCAGCCGCTTTTCAACAACGGCTTTGAAGACAAAACCCGTGCCGTTGCTCGTAACTTTCTGCGCTCCTTCGGACAAAGCGATGCGCCCATCGTGGGACCCTCTGGCTCCTGCGTCGGGATGGTCAAGCATCACTATCTCGAACTCTTCCCCGAAGGCACACCTGAACACGAACAGGCGCTCGATATCACATCTCGCATCTACGAGTTCACGGAATATGTCGTCAACGTGCTCAAGGAGACTGATTTGGGTGCTGTGTATCCGCACAAAGTCACTTATCACGCTTCCTGTCATTATCTGCGTGAGATGGGTTTGAAAACCGAAGCCAAGACTCTTATCAATGCCGTGCAAGGGTTGGAGTTTGTCCAACTTCACGAAGAAGAAACTTGCTGCGGATTTGGCGGCGCTTTCTCTGTCACCTATCCTGAAGTGAGTGGCTCAATGGTCGGCAACAAGGTCAAAAATATCATCGCCAGTGGCGCGGAAACGGTCATCACGACCGAACCAGGCTGCCTGATGAATATCGCTGGCGGCTTGCGCAAATCTGAGTCCCCGATCCGTGCCATGCACATTATTGACCTGCTGGCAACGAAAGAAGGTGCAGCATGAGCGGACGTCCAGTTTACGTTGATTTCGCAGGCTACACCGAAAACGTCCCGCCGAGCATCCCTGCCGCTGTCCAACTCGCCACCGCTCGCCTCGCAGGCGGACGCGCCGCCCGTGTTGCCGAACTCCCCGAATGGGAAGAACTGCGCCAGATCGCATCCGATATTCGTGCGCACACCATCCAGCACATGGATGCCTACCTGACGAAATTCGAGCAAAACTTCACCGCCGCAGGTGGACAAATCCATTTCGCCGCCACCGACAAAGACGCCTGCCAAATTGTCACCGACATCGCCAAAGAACACGGCGTCAAAACCGCTGTCAAATCCAAGTCAATGGCGACCGAAGAGATCGGCTTGAACGACGCCCTCGCAAAAGCGGGCATCCAAGCCATCGAGACCGACCTCGGCGAATACATCATCCAACTCGCAGGTACGGGACCCTCCCATATTCTTGCCCCCGCCGTCCATCTCAAAAAGGAAGAGATCGCTGATATTTTCACCGAAAAGCTCGGTGTGGATGCCCCGCCCGACCCGCAACAACTGACCCGCATTGCTCGTGAGACTCTGCGTGCCGAATTTCTGAAAGCAGATATGGGCATCTCTGGCGGCAATTTCCTGATCGCTGAAACAGGCACGCTCGTCATGGTCACCAACGAGGGCAACGGACGCATGGTCTCGACCATGCCCGAATTACAGGTCGCCATCGTTGGCTTCGACAAGATCATCCCCGATTGGGAATCGCTCACCATCTTCCTGAAGCTACTCGCCCGCTCTGCCACAGGGCAGAAAATGTCCACCTACACCCAATTCATCACAGGTCCCCGCCGCAGCGATGACGAAGGTGGCCCCAAAGAGTTCCACATCGTCATCATCGACAACGGACGTTCCAAAATTCTCAAAGACCCCGTTGGACGGGATGTACTCAAGTGCATCCGTTGCAGCGCCTGCGCCAACAACTGCCCCGTTTACCAAAATGTCGGCGGCTTTGCCTATGGCTGGTTTATTTCGGGTCCCATCGGCGCCATTTACACGCCCCAAATTCTCGATACCCAAGCCGCCCGTGAGCTGCCCTTCGCATCCACGCTCTGCGGCGCTTGCGGCGATGTCTGCCCCGTCAAAATCCCCATTCCCGACATTCTGCGTCATCTGCGCCGCCGAGTTGCAGAAGGCGACGAGTTCGCCGAGCCGAGTATGCCAGCCTCCATACGGGCAGCCGCTGGGGTCACATCCTTTGCCCTTTCTCAAGCGTGGCTCTATCGTTTGGGGTCAAAAATCCTGCTAACGGTCACATCCATTATCCAACCCTATCCCCTCACTCGTTGGACAAAAATCCGCCCGCTGCCTGCCTTCTCTGCAAAATTCAGGGGATGGTGGAAATCCCGAAAGGATGGCGCAAAATGACCAATCCCGTACTCGAAAATATTCGCCGCTCCCTCGGCAGAACGGATCGCTCTCCTGTCGGCTTGCGTCCCGCTATCTATACCCCTCGGCAGCCCCAAACAGTGGACGCAGAACTCTCGCTCTTCTTCGACGAGTTGCAAAAACTGGCTGGCGTAGGCGCAGTAGTCAACCCTGCTGACATTGCTGCCAAACTAAAAGAACTGGTCGAAACCCAAGAAATCAAAAAGGCAACTCTCTGGCACACCCCGCTGATCGGAAAACTCGGCATCGAAGAGATGCTCCGCTCCCTCGGCGTGGAGCTCGTCCCCGAAAATGCCCCTAAAACCGAACTTGCTCACTGCGACCTCGGCGTCACCGAAGCGGACTACATCCTGCCCGAAACGGGCACCATCGTCCTGCACGCCTCTGCCGAAATGCCGAGAGCCACATCTTTGTTGCCGCGCGTGCATCTCGCCCTCACTACCCCCGACATGCTGCGCCCCGACCTTCATCAGGTTTTTGCTGAAGGGAAGGGGAATAGCTACATGGTCTTCATCTCCGGCCCCAGCCGCACAGCGGACATTGAGCTGACGACTGCCCTCGGTGTGCATGGGCCGAAGGATCTGTATGTTTGGATGGTGAGGAAATAATAGCCACAACACTTTACGACATCACAGTTACTAGTTCAGTGCGGTATAAATCAAATATACGGGTATAAATTTCGTCCGATCGGATTGATACCCACAACATAAAGGATGAAATAAACGTATAGCGTACTTTTCCCTAGATACAGAGGTGATTTTATTGCTCTGTTCCGATAAATTACCATGCCACACTCCTCACATCATGCGATATGGGGAGTTTTTGCTTTAAAGGCAGATCAGCGAAGAAGCTTCTTTTGATATCCGTCAAAAACGAAAACTCATATTTTTTTGCTAAAAACAACGAAAAAGGAATGTTTTGCTTCTGAAACGGAATAGTTTTGATAAAATAAAGAAAATAACGGAAATTTTCAAGTATGATGTAAAGGAGAAAAATCATGAAGCCAAGAATAGACGACCTCGACCGAGAAATTTTTGATTGCCTGCGAGAAGATGCCAGAATGCCCGCATCTGAAATTGCTCGCCGCCTGGGTCACATCACCGCACGAGCGGTTCGCAACAGAATTGACCGGCTTGTTGAAGAAGGATTCATCGCCATTACCGCTGGTGCTGTCCCCGAAAGGCTGGGCTTCCCCATCAGCGCCGACATTTATATTGACGTTGAGCCGGGCGAAATTGAGCATGTTGCCAATAAAATGGCTGAACTCGATGAAGTCTTCTATGTCGCCATGACGACCGGCGATACCGACATATCGGCATCTACGGTTGCCGTCAGCATGGGCGCTTTGCAGGAATTTATTTCCACCAAGCTGCACACCATTCCAGGCGTCACGAAAACAAAAACCTACGTCCTCACAAAAATCCTCAAACAAAGCTGCGATTGGGCTTTCCCTGAAAAATTACCAAAGGTCTAAATGTATAAGCAGGAATTTATCCCCACTATCAAAATCGATCCCGAACGCTGTGACAAAGAGGGGCTATGTGTTCTTGCCTGTGTAGAAGATATTTTCGAGCAAAAAGAAAAAAAAGCATTTCCCAATATCGTCCATCCCGAAGCCTGTTTTTCCTGTGGGCAGTGCTTGGCAATTTGCCCCTCCGATGCCATCACGCATACCGGGCTTGAGCCTTTGGAAACATTCACCCGCCCCAGCCCGGAAACCAAACTCAACCCTGAGCACTTGATCGGCTTCATGAGATCACGCCGCTCCATCCGCCTTTACAACCAAAAACGCAGCGTGCGCAGGGAACTGATCGAAAAAATCATCGACTCTGCCCGCTATGCGCCGACCGGCTCCAATGCCCAAAGCCTTGAGCATATTGTCATCACAGATCGGGATTTGATGGATCGGCTTGCCGCCCTTGGGGTTGATCTCTTTCGAGAAAAAGCAGCTCGCTTCGAGGAAGAGGGGGCGCTATCGCACCTGGACCCGAGGTTTGCTCGGCGTATAGAAGCGGATATCCCCTTTTACAAAGGGGTGGTCTCGGATTATGAAGCAGGCAAGGATCCCTTTTTCTATCAAGCGCCTGTTTTGGTCATCACCCACGCTGACATGACCATTACCTCCTGCCCGACGGAAGACGCCACCATCGCCTCCTACCAAATGATCTTGGTCGCCCTAAGTCTGGGATTAGGCTCTTGTTATGTTGGCAACCTCTATGAGTTCGGGAATGAATCTCCTGAAATTCGAGAACTCCTTGATATTCCCCCTGATAACGACATTTTGATGTCCTTTGTGCTGGGTTACCCCGCAATCCGCTTTCGCAGGTTGGTGGGGCGTAAAGAGGCAAAAGTTCGCTGGATTGATGAGTAAGGTTACTGACCAAAGGAGGCGCGCTCGTAAAACAAAAACAGTTCTTATAAAAATTGTCTTTTAAAAGAAGCAAGGAGAAGAAAATGAAAAAAAGAAAAACTATCCTCATCATCTTAGTGCTGGCTTTGGCGCTAACCGCCTGTGGTGGTGCAAATACCACCCCCGAAGCTGCCGCCCCGGAAGCGGAAGCAGAACCGGCTGCCGCTGAAAACAACGTCTTTATCTACGCCCACAATACCGGCTTCCCCGACCTAAACCCGGCAAGCAGCTTTTCTGATGATCTGCTCATCATGGCAAACTGCTACGAAACGCTAACTTTCTACAACACCCCCGGCAGTGAAGAAACCCTCAGCCCCAAACTGGCAACCGCTTGGGAAAGCGATGCCGATAGCATGGTCTGGACCTTTACACTGCGAGAAGGGGTCACCTTCCAGGATGGCGAGCCTTTTAATGCTGAAGCGGTAAAAGCTGCCATTGATAACACCATTGCTCTCGAAGCAGGCGCATCCTATATCTGGGCACCGGTTGAGACCATCGAAGTTGTGGATGAATACACCGTGCAGTTCAACCTGATGTGGCCCGCTCCGCTGGACATCATTGCAGCAGCAGGTTACGCAGCATGGATATATAGCCCGAAAGCTTATGCTGAAAAAGGGCATGAATGGTTCAATGAAGGCAATTGTGCTGGCACAGGTCCATACACCATTCAAAGTTACGAACGTGGTTCACGCATTGTGATGGCGCAAAACGAAAATTATTGGGGGGAGTGGTCAGATAATCAATATCAAACCGCCGTATTCCAGATCGTTGAAGACCCGGTCGTGCGCCAGCAAATGATCGAAGCGGGCACTGCGAGCTTCACCCACGATGTCCCTGCCGACAACTTGGCAACGTTAGATGCCCGTGATGACGTCGTTGTCTACGCCAATCCTGCTTTCCAAAACCTGGTTGGGCTTTTCAACACTCAAAAAGAACCCTTGAACGATCCCTTGGTGCGCCAGGCGATTTCCTACGCCTTCCCCTACGACCAATTCATGCAGGGCGTCATTGGTGAGCGCGGCACCCAATCGCACGGTCCCATCCCCGCAGGGATTTGGGGACACAGCGACGATCTCTTCCAATATAGCTATGATCTGGATAAAGCAAAAGAGTTGCTGACTGAAGCAGGCTATCCCGATGGCGGCTTTGAATTGGTCTACACTTTCGCAACGGGCGACCTCGATGAGCAGCAAGCTGGCGAATTATGGAAAGCTGAGTTAGCGAAATTGGGCATCACGCTGGAGCTGCGCCCGATGACCTGGGAAGCGCAATGGGATTTGGGCATGTCTGGTTCCGAAAACGCACAAGACATTTTTGCGATTTACTGGTGGCCCGACTACGTATCCCCGATTAGTTGGCTGTACGGTATGTATCATTCCGAAGAGGAAACGCTCTTCAATCTTGGGTACTACAACAATCCCGAGTTTGACGAGTTGATCGACATCGCAGATGCGATTTCGAGCACTGATCGTGAAGAAGCAACGGCGATGTTTATCGAAGCGCAGGAAATCCTCGTCAATGATGCGGTCTCGCTTTTCCTCTACGATATGAGAAATACACATCTCGCACGCACAGATGTCAAAGGTTATGTTGATAACCCTGCCTATCCCCATGTTGTATTCGTGTACGATCTGCACAAATAATTTCCAAGATAAAGGTCGCTGTCTCTTGAGCAGGCAGCGACCTTTATAAAAAACTGAAGGCATTTAGAAAATCATGCAACGCTTCGACTACATCCTGAAACGACTGGTGATGGCGCTCTTCGTGCTATTGAGCGTTTCCTTTTTTACCTTCATCATTGCACGGGTTGTGCCGTCTGACCCAGCCGCCGCCTGGGTTGGTCCCCATCCAACCAGAGAGCAGATCGAAAAAGCCACCATCGAACTTGGTTTGGATAAGCCGCTTACTACCCAATACCTGCGCTACATGGATGGAATCATCAAAGGCGATCTGGGCACTTCGATCACCACCCGCCAACCCATTTTGACAGATGTGCGTACATTCCTGCCAGCGACCCTGGAACTCGTGATTGCTGGCATGTTGATTGCGATTGTGATTGGCATTCCACTGGGGGTCTTTTCTGGGGCATATCGGGGTAGCTGGCTCGATCATCTGACACGTCTTGTGTCAATTGCTGGCGTTTCCATGCCTGCATTCCTTTTTGGCTTATTACTTCAGCTATTATTCTTCCGTTATTTGGGTCTTTTACCGTTGGGGGCACGCATTTCGACCGAAGTCTCTTTGTTCAATCCAATAGAAACCATCACGGGCATCTATCTGCTCGATTCAGCCTTGACGGGGAATTGGGTTGCTTTCCAGGATGCGCTAAAACATATCATTTTGCCTGCCGTTGCCCTCGCGACGTACCCTGTCGGTTTGGCAATCCGCATGACCCGCTCCACGATCATCGAAGTACTCAGCGAAAAATATATTATGGCGGCGAAGGTAAGCGGCATCCGTCAGCGAACGATTTTCTTCGTGTTGGCGCTAAAGAACGCCATTGTGCCGACCCTGAACGCTCTGGGCTTGGCTTTTGTCTACTCGCTTACGGGAGCCATTTTGATCGAAATCATCTTCTCGTGGCCCGGACTGGGCACCTATATTACCAATGCCGTGCTCAGTGTCGATTTTCCCGTGATCGTTTCGGTGACCTTGGTCATGACCGTTTTTTATATCCTGATCAATCTCCTGCTGGATATTATTCAAGCAATCATTGATCCACGCGTGACGCTACAATAGGCAAGTTTACTGATGACCACAACTTTTTCTGAACTGGAAATTACCGCTGACGAAATCCCGCATGACGGGCATATTTCAGAGTTATCTCTCATGTGGCGCGCCTTTCGGAGCGATCCGCTGGCCGTGTTGAGTTTGGTTATTCTGTTGATCTTTATTTTTGGTGCGATCTTCGCACCTTTCCTGACTCCCTACGCCGCACAGGGGCAGGGCGATCCGAACATCCTTGAAAAATTCAACCCGCCCAGCAAAGCCCACCTTTTGGGAACAGATTATCTGGGCAGGGATGTTTTAGCCCGCATCTTTTATGGCGGCAGAAGCTCCCTTTCGATTGGCTTTTTGGTCGTCTTTGTTGCGGTGCTGATCGGCGTTCCGCTGGGGGCGATAGCAGGCTTTTACGGTGGCTGGATCGACAATTTGCTGATGCGTATCACAGATATTTTCCTCGCCTTTCCACCACTCTTGCTCGCCATCGCTCTTGCGGCTGCGCTGGGTCCCAGCTTCACCAATACGATGATCGCCATCTCCTTCACTTGGTGGCCCTGGTATGCTCGCCTTGTTCGCGCCCAAACCATCTCACTGAAAGAACGCAGCTTCATCGAGGCAGCCCGTAGCATCGGCGTTCCCAGTTGGAAAATCATTCTCACGCACGTTTTACCTAACGTGATGACGCCCGTGATGGTGCAAGCTACGATGGATCTCGGCTCGGCAATTCTGGTCGGAGCATCAATCAGTTTTATCGGGCTGGGGGTGCAACCGCCCACTGCGGATTGGGGCACCATGATCAGCGTTGGCAGGATTTACTTTCTGGAGCGTCCCTGGTACGCTGGCTCGGCGGGCGCGGCAATCTTCCTCGTCGTTTTGGCTTTCAATTTGCTAGGGGATGCGCTTCGGGATGCCGCCGATCCGCGTACGCGCCGCTCTGTGAGTGCAGGACGATAGGATGGGTGACGCGATGACTGACACGATCCTGCAAGTTGACGATTTGCACATCCGCTTTGAAACTTACGCCGGAACCGTCCACGCGGTAAACGGGATCTCGTTCGAGATACAGAGGGGCGAGATGTTTGGCTTGGTCGGCGAATCCGGCTGCGGTAAGTCGGTGACTGGGATGGCGCTCATGAACGCTATCCCCTCGCCAGGTAAAATTGAAAACGGACGTGTGCTTTTTAATGGGGAAGATATTCTCCAGAAAAATGAAGCCCAGATGCAATCGCTGCGCGGCGGTCGGATTGCGATGATTTTTCAGGATCCAACTGCCTCGCTGAATCCTGTGTTTACGATCGGCAACCAAATTCTTCGTCAGGTGCGCCAACACAGCGCCCGGAGCAGGAAGGAAGCCGAGGAACACGCATTCGACTTTTTTGAGCGGGTCGGTTTACCTGATCCAAAAAGAATATTTAGCGCATACCCGCACGAACTCAGCGGCGGCATGAAACAGCGGGTGATGATTGCCATGGGGCTGGCATCCGGCGCAGAATTTTTGATCGCCGACGAGCCAACCACCGCTTTGGATGTGACCATTCAGGCGCAAATTTTGGCTCTGCTGGCGGAGTTGCGCGAAAAAGAGAATTTATCTATCTTGTTGATAACACACGACTTGGGCGTGGTTGCCGAAACTTGTGAGCGAGTGGCGGTCGCGTATGCTGGCAGAGTGGTGGAAACGGGGCAGGTGGACAGCGTGCTTTATGCGCCCAAGCACCCCTACACACGGGGGTTGTTGGCGGCTTTGCCCGATTCGGTTCAGCATGGTCAGCCTCTGCAAATGATCAAAGGCGCCGTGCCTGATGGCTTGCGCCCTATCGCTGGCTGTCCGTTTCATCCCCGTTGTAGCGATGCGATGGAGATTTGCAGTATCAAGGAACCTGCACAAGTTCAAATGGAAGATGATGGGCATATTGTCGCCTGTCATTTGTATGGGGAGGGCGCCAATGTCTAATCCGTCTTCATTGCTTGAAGTTAAAAACCTCAGCAAGGTTTTCGTCTCGCGTCAGGGTTGGCTGCGTCCGCAAGAAATCAGGGTTCATGCGCTAAATGGTGTTAGCCTGAATATTCCCGAACAAAGCACTTTGGGAGTTGTTGGCGAATCGGGCTGTGGCAAAACCACGCTCGGACGAGCGATCTTGTGGCTGACGCCGCCTACTGCTGGTCAGGTTTTCTTTGATGGGCAGGATACGGCTACTGCGGATAAAAAGACCATAAAGCGTCTTTATCATGAGACGCAGATGGTTTTCCAGAACCCGTATACATCTTTTGACCCGCGTTTTACCGTTTTGCAATGCGTGGCGGAACCGCTGGTCACGCACACCAAGCTGCGAGGCGATCCCCTCCGCAAACGGGTGCGGGAACTTTTGGAACAGGTCGGGATGCCTGGCAATATCCTGAATCGCTACGCACACGAGTTTAGCGGGGGACAATTACAGCGAATCGCTGTCGCTCGTGCGCTGGCGACTAACCCGCGCTTCATCGTCCTCGATGAGCCAACCTCGGCGCTGGATGTCTCCGTGCAGGCGCAAATTCTCAATCTGCTTCAGGCTTTGCAGCGCGAACTAAAACTAACCTATCTCTTCATCTCCCACGATCTGAGCGTTGTCCAGCATATCAGCGATCAGGTGGCGGTCATGTATCTGGGCAAAGTCGTCGAGATTAACGATGCCAAAACCATTTTCAGTGGCGGGGCGAAACATCCCTACACTCAGGCGTTGCTCAGCGCCATGCCAACGGTTGCCAAAGAAAGGCAGCGCGAGCAAATCATCCTGCAAGGCAGTGTTCCGAATTCGGCTAATCCGCCATCGGGTTGTGCTTTTCATCCGCGCTGTCCTGTTGCGCAACCCGTATGCAGCCAAAGCGAACCGCCCGTGAAAGATTCTGTTGCCTGTCATCTTGTCTAAAAAAGGAAAAAACATGTCTCACAAAGAAGCACAAAAAACTGTTTTGCGCACCATCGAAGATTGCGAAGACCTGCTCGAAGGTGCCGTATGGCTCGGTACGGGCGGCGGTGGCAGCTATCAGGAGGGCATTGAGCTTCTTGCCGAAGTCATCAACGAAGGACGAACCATAGAATGGATTAATGCCGAGAACATCCCTGACGATGCGTGGACATTCACCATCGGCTTGCATGGCTCAATTGCGCCGATGTCTGCGGAAGCTTTGGATGAGATTAGCGCCCAAAATCTGGTCGAAGTGGATGATGAATGGTATCTGGTCAAAGCTGCCAAGGAACTCGGGAACGCTCTTGGACGTGAGTTTGGTTGCGTGGTCCCGGCAGAATTGGGACCCGATAGTGTTGCTATTCCCCTCGCCGTTGGCGCTCGGCTGGGTATCTCGGTCGTAGATGGCGACTATATCGGGCGCGCCGTCCCCGAAGAGTTACAATCCACCTACTGTCTGTATGGAAAACAGAGCAATCTTTTTGCGGGTGTAGATATGTGGGGCAACAGTGTTTTCGTCAAACATGCTGTCAGCACTTACATGCTTGAACGGATGGCAAAAATGCTCGCCCTCGCTTCCTACGGCAATATCGCAGTCGCTACAACCCCCTTGATCGCCTCCGAAATGAAAGATATCGTCGTGCGTGGCACACTAACTCGTTGCTTGCAGATCGGGAAATCTTTGCGGGAAGCCCGCGAAAAAGGTGTTGATCCAATCGATGCTACGCTCGAAACCGCACAAGCCTGGCGGCTGTTTGACGGTACAGTTTCTGCCCTTGAGACAGAAGACCGGGGCGGCTATTACTACGGAACTGTCGAGATCACTGGCAAGGGGAAGAATGCAGGCGACACCTTGAAGGTTTGGTTCAAAAACGAAAACCATATCAGTTGGCTGAATGATAAACCCTGGATCACCAGCCCTGATTTGATTACATTCCTTTATACCGATGGGGGGAAAGGAATCTACAATTCCAATTTACAGATGGGCGATGAAATCACCGTCATTGGCAATAAAGGCGTCGAAGCCTTTCGCTCGGAGTATGGTCTCTCTTTGGGAGGTCCAGAACATTTTGGATTTGATATGGATTACACGCCAATAGAAGAGCTTGTTTCAATGTTGTGAAGTATTTCCTGTTTTCTGAAAAGATGACCTGCGACAGGAAGCTGAAACGTCGTTGTAGTCTGAGCAAAGCCTGATTTTATAAAAAATCGGGCTTTTTTTAACTTTTTTCATGCCAAGGAGCTGTTGAATGAAAACGCAAGATTATATCGATCTCGAAAATCAGTACGGCGCAAACAACTACGCCCCCCTCGATGTTGTCCTGACCAAAGGCGATGGCGCTTGGGTCGAAGATGTGGAAGGCAAACGCTATCTCGACTGCCTGAGTGCCTACTCTGCCGTCAACCAGGGACACTGTCACCCCAAGATCATGGCGACGATGCAGGAGCAGATGGAAAAGCTGACCCTGACCTCGCGCGCCTTTCGCAATGACCAGTTAGGGTTCTTCTACAAAGAACTCTGCGAACTGACTAATTCCCACAAAGTCCTGCCGATGAACAGCGGCGCGGAAGCGGTTGAGAGCGCTATCAAAGTTGTGCGCAAGTGGGGCTACACGGTCAAGGGTGTGCCGGAAGACAAAGCCGAAATTATTGTTTGTGATGAGAACTTCCATGGGCGTACCATCGCCATCGTCGGTTTTAGCTCCGACCCCGATTCTCGCAATGGCTTTGGGCCTTTCCCGGCGGGCTTTGTGAAAGTGCCTTTTGGCGATGCCCAAGCCTTGCGCAATGCCATCACGCCCAATACCGTCGCCTTTATGGTCGAACCCATTCAGGGCGAAGCGGGTGTCAACATCCCGCCCGATGGCTACTTAAAGGAAGTCCGCGAAATTTGTACTGAAAACAATGTTATGCTCATCCTCGACGAGATCCAAACCGGCTTGGGGCGCACGGGCAAACTGCTCGCCGAAGAGCATGAAGGCATCGAAGCCGACCTGACCTTGATCGGCAAAGCCCTCTCCGGCGGTTTTTACCCCGTCTCTGCCGTTCTCTCCAACTCTGAAGTGATGGACGTGCTCAACCCCGGCGAACACGGCTCCACCTTTGGCGGCAATCCGCTCGCCGCGGCGGTAGCGCGCACCTCGCTCAAGGTTTTGGTCGAAGAGAATTTGGTCGAGAACGCCGCGAAGATGGGGGAACGTTTCCTCGACGGTTTGAAAACCATTGAAAATGAACACATCAAGGAAATTCGCGGACGCGGGCTGATGATCGCTGTCGAGTTCGAGCCGGAAGCGGGCGGCGCGAAGCCGTTCGTCAAAGCCCTCGCAAAAAAGGGCTTGCTCTGCAAAGAAACCCACACTCACACCATCCGCTTCGCTCCGCCGCTCGTCATCACGCAAGATGAAGTTGATTGGGCTGTGAATACGATCAAGGAAGTTTTGGAATAATCTCATGTTTTCCTTTAGAAAACATGCCAGTTGTATGTATCCCTGTCCGTGCGGCTACGCGGGCGATTCCATCAAAGAGTGTACCTGCTCGAACCAGATCATCACCCGTTACCAGAAGCGCATCTCCGGGCCGATGCTCGACCGCATTGACATCCACATCGAGGTGCCGCGTGTCGAGTACGAAAAACTCAGCGACGATCGTCTGGGGGAAGATTCGGCGACGATCCAGGCGCGTGTAGAGGCAGCGCGGGAACACCAAAGGGTGCGATTCAACGAGTCGACGGGGGGGATTTTGTGTAACGCAGATATGCGCCCGGCGGATTTGCGCCTGTATTGCCAACTCGACGCGGCAGGCAGCGCGCTGCTGAAAACGGCCATGCAGCAATTACAGCTTTCGGCGCGCGCGTATCATCGCGTACTCAAGCTGGCGCGCACGATTGCTGATCTGGCCGGGGAAGCGAATATCCAGACTACAAATTTGGCCGAGGCGCTGCAATACCGCATGAAGTTTACCGGCGAAAAGCGATGCCCGATCATGGTGCTGCAAATTTAGCGCCACATATCGCTTCAAGGGTGTTGCGGCCAATATAGCACCTGCAGGGGGATTTGTGTCTATTTCCAACTTCACTGCCAATACTTCGGATTTATGCGCCGAAAGCCCAAGCTCATATAGCAGACCGCGGAAGCGCACAAAAGCTTTTTGCACAATTCCTTTGTCACTCACCTTGAAATCAAGCGCGTAGGCTTCTGGTGTGAAGTCTTGCTCGATTTGGTGGAGATACTTGCGAAAATCATAGCTAGTGACGGCACGTTCCAAAGTAAAGTCCAGGTCTTCAGAATAACGCGGGATCTCGTAAAGAAATCGCAATGCCGTTCCCCCGTGAAAGGCAATGCTTTGCATCGCCCCAACACGCTGAAGACTCTGCAAAATACGTGCCTGCAAGTATTCTCGCACAAGATGTTGTGCAATCAAAGGCGTATCCGCATTGACACAAAGATTTCGTAAATAGGCTTTCATAGCAACTCGTATTCCTGTAGTTCGCGTTCGGCTAATTCAACAATAGTTGCTGTTGCTCGGTGGATTTTTGGTTTATTGAAACGCCTTGCAAGCTGTTGCAACCGCTTCAAATTGAGCGTTTCAAGGTTTTGCAGACGTAAAGATTGAATAAATTCCGGTACATCCCCCCCCTTTCGGAAGTAGATCAGGTCAAGCAAGGCTTTCTCTGGATAAGCGATAAACGCATGTTGCCGCCCAAGCACCAAGCGATATTCGACTCCAAAGAAATACCGAGGTTGGATGTGCCGATAGAAAAATCTGCCAAATTCATTCTCCCACTCTCTTGGGCGACCAGTCGTAACCGATGTGATAGCAGCAACGTGTTCGGGGATGAGATTGTGATAACGTAATGCGCTTTCCAGGCTAACATATGACCCCGCCATCAAGCGATTTGCAACTCGGAAAGGGTGTGGCTCAATCTTTCGTTTTTCCCTTGGAAGCACATACAACCCCCGGCGCAATGGCGTAATTTTTTCTGTATTTGTCCAATCGGTCAATCGCCGCTGGGCTTGATAGAGAGAGGTAGCTCCGACGGCAAATAGGGAAGTTTCAAAAAGCGTCTCGTCGCCAAGTGTGTCTAAAATTTGTGAATATCGCATAGTTCGATTATGACACACAACGTAAGTAATTGCAATGTTTTTTATAGATGTCTTTTTTTTCCACAAAAACACAAGCCCACCGAGGGAGCGGCGGGCTTGCATTCGTTAGGCGTGCAAACTGAGGGGGGCAGCCTGCACACAGCTATTCTAGCAAATATATTCTGGTTGCGTCAAGGTTTTTCCGGCAAACAAAACCGACAGGTCAATCAGGTTTTTCCACAACTGGTTTCTGGAGCAGCGACCTCATATGTCCAGCCTGACATTTTGGACATTCCCAGCCGATAAACCGCTGACCAGGGGCTTGCTCGTAGACAGTCACCGTTGCCATGCCCTGATAATCACAGCGATTGCAAGTGATGTGGCGGTCAGATTTAGAAATTTGTTTTTGCGATGATGAGGTCATAGGGATTCACCATCCGCCGTTCTCGATCGGCCAAATACATCCGTTTTTTTTATTTTCATCTTTCCTCCACTTTTGCAAAACCCGTGACAGTGTATCGCCCGATCCAGCGCGGGCCTGCGGCTATCTTGTCACGAAAAACTTGTCTACCCAATCGCCAATACAGTACACCTGGGGGCTACTCTGTCGTGACAGAGCGGAGCTGGATATTGCGCAGGATTGTCACGAAACGTCACCGGAAGCCGTAAGCGAATGAATATGCTCTACAAAATGCCGCCAATGCCACGGGCTATTGCGATCAATATTCATTAGTGCTGTTTTGCATTTTTCGACCAGTACGTCATCCGGGTACATGTAAATACCCGGATTAATCACTTCGATTACTGATTTCTGGTATTCATGCATATCAGCCAACGAGCCGTCAGCAATTCTGCCTCGAATAATTTCAACCCGCGCAGTGAGCATTTTGACAATTTTTTCTTGATGGTATTCCACCCATTCAGGCATCCAGAATGTTTCTTCCTGGGCATAATAACTCATCGGGAAACCGTATGGTTGCATTCCCGCTTGTTGCTGCCGTAGCGCCAGAAAATAATCAACCAGGTCAACAAAGCGTTCTGCCACAAACTCAACCGACTTTTTCTTTGTGTTCCTGACCGCGCTTAGGGCTGGGGTTGCGTCCTGGTCAATCGCATATCGCACGAATTTAGCAATTTCAGCTTGCGGAAGCTGGAATATATCAACATTCTGGAGACTGGCATTAAACCCATTGAGAGTAACGAGCGGGGACATGATTGCTTCTTCAAAAAACAATCGCTCTAATGTGTCAGCCTCACCCAACCAGTCACCCGATACGCCGTTGATAATCCACACGGATCTGTGTATCCACGGGACAAACGCCTTCCGCTTCGAAAATACTGGCAAAAACTGTTCCGGGGTTGGTGCGGCTTCAGTATCCAGAGCGTGCAGAAATTCGTGCATCAACGACACGTTTATCCCGGCATCCCCGGTGTAGACCGCATGGGAAGACCATAGGTATGCACCCCTGCCCTCTGCTTTTACATACCCGGATTCATTCTCTGGATCGTAGACAATCCTCAGGCCGATGGCATCGAAGATTTCCTCGATGTCGGCGATCCCCGCGAACCTGAAAATATCCAGGACTTGGTCACAGGCATCAAATATCCGATCTTCTACCGGCTTCTTGGTGCAGTTGATGATCTCCAAGATTGTTAGTTTTTGACCTTGTCATCGGGTTCGGTCAGAGAACCCAGGAAAACCGATGAGCATAACGCGCGGACCTCGGCAGGGGTCAGCGACGGGGATTGGTTGATAAGCACAGAGCGCAAGGATTTGTCTATGAAGTACTTGCGTGAGTCGCGGAACATTTCGTCATACGCTGCTTGTATGGCTTGCTCCGTGGCAAGTTCCCTTGCCAGAGTTTCGGGATCAAAGCGTTTCAAGTACGCACGCCGTACACGGCGACGCATTTGTGCTAAGCGCCAACGAAATTCTATGCGTGCATCTGCGATTCCTGGTTTCTTCATCCGGCCTCACCACCTGTACCCAATGGGTTCACATTCGCTCGTAGCTGTTTGCTGAATTTCATGTGATTTTTCTCCGTTGTTCTTCTTCTGCATAATAATTTTGATTTTCTCTACCGAGCCGCAGGGCGAAAGGCTTTTGCTTCGCTCCCATGAGCAAGTACGGCACGAAGCAGCTTGTGGCCGCTTCGCTTGTGTGTTTATCTGGCCTACGGAGGCCGTACGCGCTTGCCACGCAGTCCTGCAGGGGACAAGAGGTAGTCAGAAATGACTGCCGGATGGCGGGCGCAAGGCCATGAGGCCATCGCGTCGAGCCGCAGGGCGTAGCGCCTGTTCGAGGCCTGAAGAGGCCCCCGGCCCATTTTTACGCCGCAAGATAAGCCAGGAAAGGGCTGTCGTCTTAACTGCCAGTGGAAATATCCATGAAGTCCACGAACTTGACCTCGATGACGGTTTCCTGGCAGGTCCCGTTCCGAAAGTGCTTCAGCGGCCCCCGAATGACAACTCTGGGGAGCGTTTTGCTTTTGTCCAATCCTCGTAGGCCGCGCATCTCATCGTCCTGTCGTATTTTGTCCAGAAATGCCAACATCGTACCGCCAGCCAAGATCGCACGATACCCAAGTGCAAGATGCCGGGGTGTAATCTTGCTGATCTCTGGCGGGCGCTTGGTGAACAGTATACAACTCAGCGCCTTCTGTTCGCCCTTACCTTTCATGGGGACATCCACCACGCTTTCCACGTAAATCCAGCCAGAAAGCTGTGCCGAATTCCCGCCATCCTCACCGGCAACCGCATAAACATTCAATGCCATATTTCACCATCCAATCCAGTAGCAATCCAAATCCTGCGTAGTATTTACCATAGATTCGTCAATACGGAGTGCCTAGCGCAAACGTGAATGATAAAATGCGATGTTTTGCATTTTTTCAACTATTCACCAATATTGCAAGCCTCACAACGAATAGAGTAACGAACAGCATATAAGGCAAATCGGTACAATCATAGCCCATGCGAGTATCTTGAATAGGCTCATTGGCTCTTTTGGAGCCGGTCGCGGGGGTGGTTGCGGCTTCGGCACATACGGAGTTCTGCGCGCGGGCTTGTACCTGGCCGGGCCGGGATCAGGGCGTGGTCCTAATAGTCTGCGGTTATTCATCGGCAGCCGTTTGTCCTGCTGCAATCGCGACAGCTTGGCCGATCTGCGGCACCGGGTTTGTCACGGCGCTTTCTCGCAGCCATTCGTCAAGAATGGTGCGCGAGATACGCCAGCTGCCGCCAATCTTCCGGGCGGGCAAATCCCCATTCGTCAACAGTTTGTAAATGGTGGATTGGCCGATACGCAGGTATTCGGCGGCTTCAGAGGGTTTGAGTACATCGTGTTGTGTCATGTTGTCTTTTTCTCGCTATATTATTCAATCGCTGCTTGTGCGGCTCGATAGTATCTAAATTTGCTATATGTGCGATATTCTTCTGGGCTTTCAGGCCAAAACTGCTCTACCAGTCCCTTGCGTTCCAGCGCGCAGATCGTACTGGCTGGGCCTTTGTCTACATGCCAAATTAGAATCCTGTTACCGCCAACCATGGCAATTTGCTTACCCAAAAGCATGAAGTCGAAAATATAAGTTTGTTTTTCGGAAAATTTCATCGGCATAACTCAAAGACCAAACGGGAAGCATTCACTATGAGCAGCGGGTTTCCACCAGTGCGGCTTGTCACAATCCGGGCAAATCCGAAATACCTTCCGAAACCATATTCGCATCAGGGAGCAAACACAGTTCTGTATGCCGAGAGCAAGGCAGTAATCTTGGTAGCTCATGGTGCTAACTTGTAGGGCTGAACTGCCCAGGATATACAAGGGGGAAAGATTCAGCTAACGCTTGTTTGCAATGGCCACAGAGACACAATAGTGGTCTACGCAAGAGCGGAAGATCTTCGGCATAACCGAAATAGGCAGATGGCTCTAACCACCATAGAGCTTCATGAGCATAATCAACATTGTCGTTGGTGAGCATTTTTCCAACAGTCCCATCTCGCCCCATGCCCCCCCAGAAAAAATGTTCTTTTTCCGCATCGTGTGATACCAAACAAAGCGCTATCGGCTCAGAGCCACAAACCATACAGCCCGAATATTTCGCCTGCCGCATCTGAAAAAGTGCGTTTGATCGTTGTCCAAAAACCCACCACTGACCAAAACTACGGATATGCTTTTTGTACTCAACAATATCCCACAAGTCTTGTTTTTCCAGGCAAGCTATGAAAATCAATCTCGCCGTAGCCTGATAAGGGGCAAACTCTTTCAGCATTTGTTCGCGCCAAAAAGCTCTTTCTTGTTCCCATTCAAAATCGGCTTTGTTATCTTCTGCTTTGGCTTGTTCTTGAAGTTCTTTTTCACAAGCTACGCAGTGCATTATGTGAAAGCCATTCCGTAACCAGGTGTGTGGTTGTTTATTAGGCATGAGTTCACGCGTAAATTCCGCTTCGCATCTGGGGCATTTACAAGGACGCTCGCGCCGTAAAGCAAGGCGTAAATCACCTATCCGCAGCCCTAACAATTCTGCTAAATGATTCGCGTTGTAGCTCATGTACAATTCATCAGCCACATCCAATATTTCATCGGTGACCAAGCCGTCAGAATCTTCAAGCAACCCAGAAAAAAGTTCAGTAACCAATATGCGTGCTTTTACTCTGTCGTTGTTCGAACCAGTAACGTCTTGGATTTCTCGAATCTTTTCTTGAATTTTTGTATCCATGATGACCATCCTTAGCTATTTTGAGTCAACAACAATCGTTCAGCCAAATCTTCAAGTTGGCTTTGCTTGATCGATTGCATAGCGCCATTCCAAACTGGATTTTCAGTGATCCCGCCAAACTCGTAGGCTTCTTGGATCAACTTCGCTAATTTACCGGGATGCAGGTTTGCCAAGTCACGGTAACTCTGATCCAATTGCACTCCATCAGGATTTGTCAAAACGCTGGCCAACAACCCACTTACGGAATCATCTGACTGAGCCACAGCATAAAGTGTGGCAGCAACAAACTCAACTGCCGAAATCGTTTCCCGAATCTGGTTGCGCATTTTTGTGCTTTTTATTCCAGATTTACGCAATAAATCACCCAACCCCCAAGATGAAATCTCACCACCACCCATTATCGCAATCTTGTCATTCTGATGCTGTTTAGCGTCAGCTAAAAAGGCTTGAATTTGTGGGGTGGTAATACCATAGTATTTAAAGGTGGTTTTAAGGTATTTAAAGAGTGTTAATATTGTTCCATTCGCGCCGGGTTTTGTTCCATTCGCGCCGGATTTTGTTCCATTCGCGCCGGATTTTCGGGGGTTTTGTTCCATTCGCGCCGGATTTTGTTCAATTCGTCTCGCTGCTTGTTCCATTCGCGCCGGAAATCCTGGGTACTCATGAATGCGCTCAACAAGGCTTTCTATTTTGTCGTCCTGCATCAACAAAGTCAGTAAATCACCCGCCTTGTGAGTGACAAAGATTTCCACAAACTCCGTCATCATTGCACATTTATGGGCATCATCTGGTGAAAGAATTTCCAAATCTTGCGGGACAACAGAATACCATTCTCCCCCTTTGTGGCTGACAAATTGCTTCAGGTAATCTTTTCCACGAGCGCTATCAGACAACCATTCTGTTACCCGGTTTTTATAACCCCGATCTACGGCAAAACCTAACCATTGCGCTAACGCCTTCGCTCCACCGATAACAAAAAAGGGATTTTTGTAACCTTCAGTCCTGCTAATAAAACTCTCGTCTCGGAGTAACGCGACAAGCCAACCGGGACCACTCCTCAGTTGCTTCAAGTGTGACCTGATGAAATACAATGGGATATGCAACTCGTCAGGTACCGGCATCAAATGAGCTACTAGCAGTTCTGCTAATGTCTTTATCTCTACCGCATCAGAAGCAGGATAAGGGCGACAAATATCAAGGATCGTTTCTACCGGTGGACGCGGATTGGGTGACATTTCAAGATGCATTTGTTTTGGTGTAGAAACCGGAAAGGGTAGTATGTCTCGACGGTGCACCATGAGCGCCTTTTCGAGAGCATTTACAGGATTATCCTTGACACCAAGTTCAGAGAGAAATTCTTCAATCAATTCAATATCGCCGGGTGTGAAAGGCATATAAGCTAACATGCTGTAGTGCATATCTTCAGCCGACCTAAGAAACCATTCTGCTTGATGGCTATTCAGTTGTCGCATAACTGTTTGGGGGCCCAATCCTGACCACAAGGCAATATTGCGCAGCGTCGCCTTGAATGATTCGCCAGTACTCACGCGGCTAAAAAATGCAATTTGTGCCAAACCTACATACATCCAGCTAAGTGATGGCCCCCAATAGGGTATCCAGCGCCGCATGTAGCCAGGAACACGCACGGCTGTTCTGGGCTTTGTGATTACCTTCTGGAAACTCTCGTAAATAACTTCGACATTGATGACTGCGTCCGCTTCTGGTGTAGTTCCATCAGGTGGGCAATCGTGATCTTGTGCAAAAATAACAGTAACGCTTTGACCAAGCACCGCAGAAAGTGCATCATCCAGTTTCCCCCCGAGATGCATTTCGAGCCATTTCCGCCCATAGCTGTGTGTTTGCTCAACAACGAACACACCATCATCCCCCAAATTCCTAAACCGCGTATCGCTGATCCAGGTTTCAAATTCCGCTCTCCTGACCGTCTTTTGCAGTGTGCTTAGAATAATCTCCCAGGCTGTCTCTGGATCATCGGTTCGCTCATCGGGTATCGCCATCTGGTAATCGTCCATCGAGAAACCAAGTCCCCCCGGAGGTTGCGGTGCAGTTTCCGCAACCACAAATTTGACTCTAACGTCTCCGTTCATGATCCCGGATAACAACTTCTGTACCGTACTGGTCAGCCGATCTTCGAGCCAGTCGCGGGCATAGGCGTTCCTTGTGCAAACGGTAAATATGCCGGTTACATCGTCAAATCGGATGAACTCGGTATCACGTACCCAGGTATCGAAGGCGGCTTTCGGCATCTCCAACTGGAGTTGGCCGAGGGCGGCTTGCCAGGCTTGTGTGGCTTTCATGGTGTATTCCTCGATGTTCGTTTTGAAGCGGATTTCAAAATGGTGGATAAGAACTTGATGCCGCCCATCGGCCCATTCGGGTGAGCATTGATGACACGGCGGTAAACGCTGATCTTGGTACGGCGCAAGCCGACATCAGCCTCCGGTGCGAATTGCTCGACCGCATGATCCCACCCTAGCCTGGCATCCACCACCTGGCCGGTGATCGTTGCCAGGTCAAGGCCGTTGCGCAAGACCAGCAGCGCCAGCCGGTCGCCGGTGGCAACGTAATAGCGGCGGTGATCGATAGCGATGATCTCACCGGGAGTTTCGTGGATGAGGCTAAACTGAGCAGCCGATTTTGGGTCAATTTTGAGCAGCATTTGAATTTCCTAAAACTTTCTCATACAAATCGTCAGGAGCGTTTCTGCGGGGCGATATTTTCCAGACATCCGAGCATATCTGTGGGGGCAAATAAATCGCTCTCCGGACATTTTGAAAGGTCAACGTGAGCGTCAACGTGAGCGGCAACGTGAGCGGTGCGTGAGCGGTGCGTGAGCGGTGCGTGAGCGTCAACGTGAGCGGCACGATTTTTTGGCTCAAAAAAAGTTGAAATTTGCACCAAATTCACAGGTTCGATTTTTGGACTACTCATTTTCAGCGTCCCGCAAGGCCAATTTTCCGCTGTTGTAGGCTTCAATGGCGAAGGTCAAAAAACGCGCCACAACCTCACCGTCATGGTATTTGCGACTGATGATGTTTCCATCCGGGAAGCGGCGCGTCTCACATACCGCGTCAATTTCGGCGACAATGTGCGGGGTGAGGCGATAGCCGACAAACATTTTATACAGTGGCGTTTCGTCTTTCTTCTTCCGCTTTTTCTTCTGGGGAGGCTGCTTACCCCAGGCATTCTCCGCCCAGATGGGTTTTTTCTCGTCCGACCAACCTCCTGGCATAAGCGTCAAACCGTGCCGGGAATCGAGTTCCAGTTCCAGCGCAAAATCCGCCCGGCGATAGCACATCAAGGCATACTCCAGAAACGCCTGCGCAATTTGGCTGGCATTGTAGTTATAGTCGATGGCAATATCATTGATCGCATCGCGAATATCGCTGTGTACCTTGCGATAGGTTTTGGTTGGATTGCCTTCCTCCCAAGAGCGATCGCGCACCACCTTTTTCTTGGGTGTTGCCACGCGCAGCTGATCCAGAATCGAGGCCGGGCGTTCCGGCTGGATACCTGGCGCGGGTGCATCATTACCAAACCCAAAGCCGTTGCTATCCGATGACTGACTGTTTTCAGTCGGTTCTAGTTCATCATCAAAAAATGCGCTGCGGCGTCCCATAACTACTCCTGTTCAGACTGAGAACCAGTGTTTATCTTCCGTCACCAGTCCCCGGTCTTCTGTCTTTCTAATACCGTAAAACTTCCTTCACAAATGCACCGTACTCCTCAGCGGCGCGTGAAGTCGGGTCTTTCTCAAAGATGGTCTGGGCCATCCCCGGACATTCGCTCAGCGTAGCCGCCCGGTGGATCGGCATCAGAACCTTTCCAGGAAAAGCCTGCTCCAGGTCGCCCAGGGAGGCCGACTGTTCCCGAATGCGCTCCATGAACATTGTGGGCAGCACACCCAGCAAAGAGCCTCGCCATCCCAGATTTTTTTGCAGCTTGACCAACATTTGGGAAATATTCCGCACGCCATCTGTTCCTAAAAACTCAGCCGAAGTCGGGATCACCAGCAGGTCAGCGGCCCACAATGCCCGCTCCTGAATACCGCCAACGCTGGGAGCCGTGTCCAGGATGATATAGTCCAACCCATTGCCGGTGAAGCGTTCCAGAGTTTCCCGTATCCACGAAACCGGATAGCTGGCGGAATTGATCGTTGTCTGGGCGTGATTGGTGCTCACATCGCCCGGAATGAGCCAGAGATTTTTACGGTTGGTGTTACGAACCTGTTGTTTGATGAATTCGGTCTCGGCTTGCCCCAGGCCCATCGAAAGCAGGTAGTTTGCGCCACCCTCGGATTTCACACCCAGCGACCGGGCGCAATGCCCTTGCGGGTCAAGGTCGATTACCAGTACGCTTTTACCGTTCAGCGTCAGACCATGCGCCAAGTTGATAACCGTGGTGGTTTTGCCTACGCCGCCTTTTTGATTGGCGATTGTGATAATTTTCGTTGCCATATTGTTTATCCTTTCTGGGGTTCATATTTCCCCGCCTGATAACGGCGGCGGATTTCGTTTTCTTTTTCTTTGCGGAACGCGGCAGCAGCTTCCAGCGCGTCCTCGCGCGTGTCAAAATGATGGAAGTAAAATCGCTTTGTCCTGCGTTTGCCTCTCCGAGGCGTCCAAAAGACAGAAAAACAAAGCAGCTTTGCTCCACTCGATGACCGGTGAAAGGTTTCCGAGACGCCCTGTATGCCGGTCGTGTTGGAGCGCATCGGGTGTGTGCGGAAGGGGACATCTTCGACTGGATGCTGGATATACATCGCGTCACGCCACGTCAGGGCAGCTTCCAGAGCGGCTTCCTTGCCGCCGTGCGGATTGTCGCTAAAGAACTTCCGAAATACCTCCCCTCGCCGATAAATGCGCACCAACCACCCGTAGGTACATTTTGGCTTATTGTCGATTCGGGTGATATTTTTCATATCGTTGTGTCCATTGTCTGTCATGCTGATTCCTTTTGTGAGTCAAAGACGACTTTCAAATGCCGCGAGAGGACATCTTTTCGCACTTCGCGGTCGCGGCGCTGGGTGTTGATAAGCTTTCCTGGATAGATTCACCAAAAAAACCAGCGTAGCCGCTACAGGTAGAGCAAGCATCAGGGTTACGATACTGGCCCCTGAGCCACTATTCGTTAGCGACATTACGCCCACCCAGATTGCGCCCAGCATGGTGAAGCTCATAAAAAATGCCAGGGTTAGTAGAAAATGGTTATATTTCATGGTTTCACCTGACCGGCTGAATCGGCGGGGCTTCCAGCTTCGCCATACAGTTCTTTCCACAAATACTCAGCCGCATAGCGGATGTCTTTGGCAAGATTTGAGCAGCCAACAATACGTTCAATTGCCATCTCCAAAAACTCAGGGGTATATCCTTTCAGAATATTCTTCCGTAGCTCCGCTGCTAATTCGGGTTCATCGCGCTTCAAGCGGCCCCATTTAGCCCGGTTCCAATCGTGGCGCGTAAGAATAGCCGTCATTACTTGCCATCCTTGCCGTAGTTCTGGATACGCGCCAGGTTCTCCCATTTGTTCCCATTCAGCAGCGAGGCAATTCGCTCGATGGGCGCACCACACTCAACATGGAGGTAGCGCACCAGATCGATTTCATCGGAACTGCCCGGATCGGGACGTTTGGGCAATTCGGTTCGTTCAGCCAACGCGAGGTTGGCAATCTGGCGGGCATCATCGTTTGCAAAAGGCAGGAAGTTCGCAATCTTGCGAATTCCAAATCCATATTGGGCAAGGTAAGCGGCCAGCGAATGCGTCGCGTCAGAATCACGTCCGAATCGGGTCGAAAACCCTGTGCCTGGGGTGTGCCCAGCATCAGGCACACGCTGAAAACCGTTCTCAGGCACACACTCAGGCACACGTTGGGCTTTGTCAGGCACATGCTCAGGCACACCCTTTTCCAACTCAGGCACACGCTCCAGCAGGAATTGAGGCAGACCAAAATAGGGCGTTCCGGTGTAGACCGGGGGAGGCGGGACAACAAAGTAACCTAAATTCTGGCTGGCCTTATTTTTCGGCGGCCCAAGCGTGACTTTTACAATTCTTGGAAGGCGCTTGAGATTATCAGGTACACTCCGGGCGGCGATGAAGGCAAAATTTTCACGAACCTGACCTTTGCCCTCCAGCCCCATTGCAGATACCTGCTCCCCGTGGGGCGTTATGATGACAAAGATACGCGCCTTGCGCCCTTCTTGCGCCAAAGCCGTGATTCCAATCATTACGTCCGGCTCATTGGATGCAATGGCGCTTAGTTCATCCGTGACAAAATAGATCGTTTGCGCATCTTGCAAAACAAGCTCCCCGCGGGCAGCAGCAGCGTAACGCCGGGCCATCTCCGTTACCAGCGCGTCAACTGTGGACGCAATTTCGCCAAAATTCCGACCAGCGCCAACTACATACGCGCGGGAAGGCCAGTTGCCGGGTTCATAGTGCGGATCACCGATGATGACGACAGCATCCTGATGGTGGCGCACCATAATCTTGATGATGGTTGACTTGCCGCTGTCTGTGGGGCCAAAAATAGCGACGTGTCTACCGGGAAGCGCGGGCAGTTCATTTAGCCGTTTATATGCCTGCGTCAGGGCGCGCACCGAATTCACCGGTTCGAACGATACGGTCTGCGCTGCCATATCCCTGGCATACACCGATTCGATATGCGCTTCCGTTTGTGGTTGCACATGAATCGGATGGGTGTCATTCACCGAGGTGGGGCGAGGCGCAGGCGCAGGGGGCTGAACATTATTGGGCGGGTCTTCCCGCAATACGGGCAAAACCACATCCCGGAATTCTCCAATCAAGATATCAGGCTGATTAATGAGGTTGTAAATCAGTCGCCCCGTGGCTGGAAGAATCGGCGTTTTCCGCAGAACCGTAACGCTTGCAATTGCCCCAGACCAGAGTACGAGGCCAGAAATACCACCCGCGGCATAGGAGAATGGATAGCCGACCATGACCATAATTGTGTCAATCGCGTCAATTTCGGCCAGTCCGCGCACCCAATTCGGCATTTCGGTGTCATATACGATCATGTTGTCTTTCATGTTGATCCTCTACCGTCCAAAACGATTGTTTCTACGCAGGCTGAATGAGTGCCGCACCAGCAAGACCGTCGCCACCAGGAAGCTGAGAAATAAAATCTCAACAATAATCGTTGCCAGCGCCAACACGGGGATAGCCACGAGGCCAGACAAGATCAAGGATGCGGCAGTACCATCAGGCAGGAAAAAGCGTACAATGGCTTGCGCAATCGAGAACGCCATCGGGGAGTCCGTGGCTGCATCAAACAGCAACGTGGCTTTGATCGCAATATCCACCACAATATTGCCGTGCGCAGCCAATCCGACCGCAAATAATTCCATCAGGTTGGGCATAATGCTGAACAAGAAAACGACCATGACTAAAATACGCTGGCTGGTCCATTCGCTAACAAGCTGTGTTGCCAGGTGCTGACCAAAGATCAGGCTGGGATTGATGTCCAGCCCCCAGGTCAGGAAGCCAGCCCCAACCGTGAGCAAAGCCATCCCGCCTGCATAGAACGCTGTCGTACCCGGATCGGTCAGGTTCGTAATCCATATCTCCGCCATCCGGTATAGCGTACCCAGGTCGGACATGCTCCAAATCCAGTAGGATGCCGATGTACGGCGGCGCAACGCCGGAACAGGTGTTTGTGACTGTGGCTGTCGCTGGCCTTGTGGCCGGGAAGCGGCTTGCCACTTAACAGGCCGCTGTGCTTTTCGGTTTTCGGCTTGTGAATTTCGATGTGTCCTGGTGGATTTCACGCTTACCTCCAACGAGCAATCATGAGATTATTCCGATATAAAAAGTATTGACGCTCCCGCACGGATCGCCCGAATGTATACAGTGACGGCAACACGATCCTCAACGCCTCAATCATTTGCGTGACCTTGCCCCATTCGTCTTTTGTGGGGTAGCGGTCAGGTTTCAACAGACCGATGTCGAGATAATATGTATGATGCACTTTGAAGTAGACGCGCGCACCAAGCGAGGGCAGATCGCGAAAAACCCGTTTGCTGTCGTTCTGCATGGCGGTATCGTGCAATTTCAACAAAACCAGGTGGTCAGGTGTCATTGGAGGTTCTTCTGCGGGCAATTTTGCGGGGAATATTTCGCCGGTAGTATCCAAAATACAAACCCGCATCCCTCGATCAGCAAAGTTACTCACCATTGTGTCTAACTCTGCCATCGAAACCGGCCTGCCACTGAGTGTAAACAGGTGATCGCCAATGCCAGCCAGGTAATGACGCCCTTGGCTAGTTGCATTGGGCTCGCGCAGGACGTTACTGACGCGGTTCGTGATATTCATTACGACATTCATTGGTGGCGGTGCAGTAGTTGTAGTCATGGTTGTGTCTCCGCTGCTCATTACCGGGCCTGTGTAGAGGTGCTTGCGAACATCCCTACACAGGCGCAGCGATCAAAAGCGGAAAGTCTAAACTTGTCTAAGTGCGTTCATGATCAGATTTGTCACGCTGGAGGCCGTTTTTATACTTGTGCGAAACTCCTGGCCTCGCTGGTTTCTTACAACCAAAAGCGTTCCGTACAAACTGTCAGGTCGCTCCTCTACCGATAAGCCTGCCTGCCTCGCAAGGCTCAAGGCATCCGCGTAATTTTCTTCAGGGTTAAGGCTGGCAGGGATCGGGAAAACCTCATTAATTAGCTGTAGAGTAGTTTTTGCGCTCATCATGCGTATTTTTTAGGTATCACTGGGTTTCTTGCGATTTTTCACAACGGACAGCGACACAGCAGCACGAAAGGGCGTATTATCCAGGATTCCAAACTCAGCGCGGAGTTGCTTGTAAACGGCTTGTCTGGCAGAACGGTTCATTATTTCTCGTCCATTTACCAATTCAGCGGCTCGTCTTTGAATATCGG
>JABGRQ010000028.1 GCA_018648225.1 Chloroflexota bacterium | reverse complement strand
TTGTTTGAAGCCGTGTGTTATTCAACTTGAAAGCTCCCAATTGGATAAAGTCCAGTGAAGGCATCCGCGAAATAGAGCAGCCCCGCCGAAAGAATCGTGATGGGCAACGTGTATCCCCTACTCGCCACGCCTGCCGCGGTAATGACAGCCGCAAAGCTTAAAAGGATGCCAACCAAGCGCCAGGGATGCCTATGCGCAGAATTCAAGCAAGACAAACGCTGCCCCAGAAAAATCATTCCCCAGGCCAACGCCGCTAAAGCCAGCGCCAGGCTGAAATCTGCCGGACGGCGATTGGTGAAAAGAATCCACACCCAGAAGGGCAAGGGCAAGGCCGCAAACCAGTGAAACAGTGCCTTAAACTTGCTAAATCCGGGCTGCTGGCGCGCTGTCAGCACCGCGCCCCAGGCCGATAATCCCAGCCAATTGCCCAGGGAATAGGCCATTTGCCCGCCATCGTAAGGAAAAAGCGGCGGCAGCAAGGCCAGCGCGGCAATTCCACAACCGCTGTATATCAAAGGCGGAGCAAATTTCTTGCCCGCGGCACCAGAGCGATTACCCAATATGACCGCCGCAATAACTAATGCCAGGGCCAGCGAAATCCAGCCGATGCTAGCCTGACTGAGGGTGAAATCAAAAACTGAAAGCACAAACGTGACCGATGAAAAACCGAGCCAGGCCACGCCATACAGATGCCAGGGTTGTCGCCAGAATAACGTCGCCAGTATCAACGCCGCAGCCAGCACAGCATGGCTGGCTGCGGCAGCCGCACCACCGCTGAGATCCACCAGCGGCCAGAAAATCGAGAGAATTAAAAACGCCCAGCCCCAACGCGCCGCGCTGCGGCTGTGGTCGCGCAATACGGCATCCGCGCCGTGCTGTGAGAGCATTTTAGCAGCGACAAAATAGAGCAACACCAGACAGGCCCAGCCAAAAGCGTGCCAGGCTGGGTGAATTCCGGCGCGGTCAAATATCGCAGCCTGCGTCAGGTAGATGGTGATGGGCAATGCGCCAGTTGCTAAAAAGCCCAGACTGCGGCTGCGGTATTGCAGCGCGCCCCAGGCAAAGATCAGGCTCCCCAGCCACCAGGTAACTGTCAGGGCCGCGTGCAAAGTATCATAGGTGGAGCGGTCAATGAAACGCCAGCCGAAGGTCAGCGGCATCAGCGCGCCGACGATGAGCAAGGCCAGCGCCCGGAAGGGCGCGGCGAAGATGCGCCAGCGGCTCTCCACCGGGCGTTGAGACAACCACCAAGCCAACAGAATCAGCCCTAGAGCGAGTCCGCTCAGCCCCGCCGAGTACCAATCTCGCGCGAGGCCAATCCGCTGATGGGCCACTTCGATCCCACCTAGCACCAGACTCCCCGCGGCAGTTCCCACCAGATAAACAAAGAAGCGACTCTGAATCTGCAACGTCACAAGGATATAAGCGATCAGACAAACCAGCGAAGCGAATAGCCAGAACTCGGCCCAGTAATGCGGCGGTGTGCCGAAATTGACGTAAACGGTGTACAAATCGATGGGGATGAGCAACGCCGCAATGGCGCTCAACGCAATGCCAGAGCGAGAAAGCGAAGTTTGGGTGCGCACGTACCAGCCCAGGGTGAAGAAAAGCAACGTGAAACCTGTCGGGGTGCTGACGCGCATCAGGGCGGAAAAATCTTTCCAGCCCCAAACGACGAAGGAAACTGCCGCAGCAAAAAGCAGGAAAATACCCAGGAACAAAATGCCATACAGCGTGCGCTCCGAGAGCAGGGCGCGGCGCAGGCGCTCGCGCAATGGAGCTTGCGGCGGTCGCGGGGGCGTGGGTGGCGCAGCGCGCGTTTCTTCGACGGGGGCAGCAACCGATCGCGGTTCCGGTGGATACATTGGCCGCAGGCCAAGCTTGATTTCCCAGGCTTCTTTTTCAATTTCCAGATCAGCCAGGAGCTTGAGACCAATTTCGGGGGTCGAAAAGGCGTTTTCTTCTACCAGCCACTCGGCCGCATTGCAAATGAAATTGACAACCTTGAGGTGCTCTTCACCACTGGGGAAATCGGGACGCGTGCGTCCTTCCAGACGTTCCAAATATTCATCGACCCTGTCACGCAGCCGGATTTGCAGTGCCGCGGCAGATTGTGCGCTGAGCGTACCGGAAGCGATCCATTGCTCCAGACGCTGCAAGAGGCTTTCATGCTGATATAATTCCGCCCAGGCCAGAGCAGCTTCTTTGTCGCTAAAGGGTGGTTGGCGTAATTCCAGAGCGATTTGCAATTTTCGTTGACGGGGCGTGTAGATTTTGCGGATCGCGTCTTGAGCCGCACGAAGCATTGGCTCAGAATTCCAGGTTTCGATTTCCCCCAGGAGCCAATTGACATGCATTAGTTCTTCAACCCTGGCTGCATCTCCGGAAAACTGGCAATGCACACAAGGCGTTGCAGGCTGAAATTCTGTATGCTGACATTTTGGACAATTCATCTTTCCATTCTAAACCATCTTTGGGGCGCGTGTCTACCACATAAGGGGCAAGTTTTAAGCACATGAGTGCGTAAGAAATTCGGCGCCTATCCCCTCCATAGGGATGAAGTAAAAGGAGAATACATATGCCAACACCCAACATCACCGTTTATGGCGCCTACTGGTGCCCCGACTGTCGCCGCAGCAAGCAATTTCTCGGCGAACATCAGATACCTTATAACTGGGTTGATATTGAACAGGACAAGGCTGGGGAAGCCTATGTGTTGCAAAAAAACGACGGGAAACGCATCATCCCGACCATTGAATTCGAAGATAACTCGATTCTAGTAGAACCATCCAATGCTGCATTGGCGCAAAAACTGGGACTTAAAACTACAGCGAATCGCAGTCACTATGACTTAATTGTGATCGGCGGCGGTCCTGCCGGATTGACGACGGCGCTTTATACGGCCCGCGAAGGTATTGAAACGCTGGTGATTGAACGCGCTGCGCTGGGCGGTCAGGCAGCTACAACCCAATGGCTCGATAATGTGCCAGGGTTCTCCGAGGGCATCTCTGGAGCCGATTTTTCCAAACAACTGCGTCTTCAGGCCGAGCGTTTTGGGGTCGAACTACTCCAGGCGCAAGATGTCACTCGCATCCATAGCCATGATAATTATCACTGCGTATTCACCGATGACGGCAGCGAATATAGTGCCAAGGCTTTGGTCGTTGCCACTGGCAGCCGTTACAAACATCTCAATGTACCGGGGGAGGATGAGTATATTGGTGCAGGAATCCATTTTTGTGCTACTTGTGACGGGCCATTTTACAAGGGGCTACCCGTGGCAGTGATCGGCGGCGGGAACAGCGCCACCGAAGAAAGTCTCTTTCTGACGAAATTTGTGGAACGCGTCACACTGCTGGTGCGTGGCGGCGAACTGAATGCCAGCCAGGTGCTGCAAGAAAAGGTGCTATCACACCCTCAGATTGACATCCGGTTTCACACTGATGTGGTGGAGTTTCGTGGAGCAGAGAGCAAACTGAACACGGTGATTATCCAGGATAGGCAGACTCAGAAAAATGATGAAATCCATCCCGCGGGGGTGTTCACGTTCATCGGGCAGAATCCCAACACCGGGTTCCTGGCTGGTTCCGGTGTGGATACTAATCCCTGGGGCTTCATCACCACCGGGCATACGCTGATCCACGATGGCACGCGTCCAGCCGGATTCGAAGCGCGTGATCCCGCGCTGCTTGAAACCAGCACCCCCGGCATTTTCGCCGCCGGAGATGTACGCGCCGACAGCACGAAGCAAGTCGCATCGGCAGCCGGTGAGGGCGCAACCGCGGCGCTGCTAGTGCGCGAGTATTTGAAGACAGTTTAACAACAATCGCAGATAGCCACAGATAAAACCTGTGGCTATCTGCGATTGTTTTGCAAACCTGAAAATTATCAGTACCTACAATAATTCTTTCAGCGCTGCCAACAACAGCGTGACATTCTCGCGGCGGCTGCTATACCCCATCAGGCCGATGCGCCAAATTTTACCAGCCAGAGGGCCAAAGCCACCCGCGATCTCGATATTATATTCACTTAGCAATTGTTTGCGCACAGCCGCATCTTCAACACCCTCGGGTAATTGCGGGGTGGTCAGCGTAGGCAGACGATATTCAATCGGAACGCGTGGGGGCAATCCCAAGTCTTCTAAACCTTGCCAGAGCAATTCGGCAAAGGCACGGTGACGCACGAAGCGAGCTTCCAGCCCTTCTTCATCCACAATGCGCAAGGCTTCGCGCAAAGCATAATTCATATTGATCGGCGCGGTGTGATGATAGGTGCGCTCGCTGCCCCAATACTTGGTCAGCAAGCTCATATCCAGGTACCAATTGGCAACTTTTGTTTTGCGATTGACAAGCACCTCGCGAGCGCGGGAGCCAACCGTCAGCGGCGATAAACCAGGGGGACAGGAGAGCGCCTTCTGTGTGCCACTGTAGGCCACATCCACATCCCAGGCATCGATCTCTACGGGAACGCCGCCCAATGAAGTGACTGTATCCAGCACCAGCAAAGCGCCGTGACGATGCGCTGCGGCGGCAATCTCGGCAACCTGCGGCTGCAACGCGCCGGTGGAGGTCTCCGCGTGGACAATCGCCATGAGTTTATAGCGCTTTTGCTTGAGGGTGGCTTCCACTTCTTCGGGAGTAAAAACCTCGCCCCAGGGGCGGTCAATGCGATCCACTTGCGCGCCATAGCGGCCAGCCATATCCACGAGACGTTCACCAAAATAGCCATTTACGGCGATAAGAACATCGTCGCCGGGCTCAATGAAGTTACACAAAGCAGCTTCCATCGCCGCGCTGCCCGTCCCCGAAACGGGGATGGTGAGCTGGTTTTCGGTTTGGAAAACATAGCGCAGTAAGGCCTGCACATCGCCCATTACTTCCAGAAACTGCGGGTCCAGATGCCCCACAGGGGGCTGAGCCATGGCGCGCAGCACGCGCGGCGAAACCATGCTGGGGCCTGGCCCTAATAGAATGCGTGCAGAGGTGTTGAGGTCGCGATAATTACTCATTTATTATCTTTCCTTTTTGGGGTTGCTTAGTTAACATCCAGAAATAAATTCTTGGAGAAAATGGGTTCAATCTAAATATGATTTGGGGAATTGAGCAGCAATTTGCACAGATTGAACCCATTTTTCGGGAAGTTATTTTTAGACAATCATTTACTTCCAGCGCCGCTTGACAGGCACGCTGGGCATAGCGGCAATGGTTTCTTTATTTACCGTCAGGTAAACAACTTTCTCTTCAATATGATCGATTTGCGCAACAGGTATAGTGACATCCTTTTCTTTCCACAGATGTCCCTCACGCAATACCAAATGGGTGATGTTGCCACTCACCGGGCCAACCAGAAACTCATCTACCGTGCCAACCCAGCCGTCGGTGGCACGCACCCGCGCACCCCGACGAACAGCCAACTCGCCCGGGGGGATGCGCCGGATTTTTTCGTCAATGATGCGTTTCACCGGCAGTACGTAAGGCCAGAGCATTGTCAGGTTCGGCGAGGTGGTATGCTGAGGTACATCAGCGTAGATAAAGTCTGGTTCGTTGAAAGCTTCTAATTTCGCAAATTCTTCTTTTGAGCAACGCAGCAAGATGACTTCAGCCGCTGTGGTAGCAATCAGCATGATTGAAACCAGCCTCTCGATGCCCGGCGATTGACGTTCCTGGACAACAAAGTGGCTGACTTGCTCAGTGACGGGATTCAGAATGATATGCGTGGAGCGGCCACAATACCCATCGGCGCAATGCACATCCACATTCAGGGGAAATTCCATGACATGCCTCCTCAGCTCAGGTCTGCTTGTTCCGGTATCTTGCTGCTGCCCTTTTCATCAGCTAGATGGCAGGTTGCAAAATGCCCGGGGGTGATTTCCCGAAACTCGGGTTCGATCCTGATGCATTTCTCAACCGTCAACGGGCAGCGCGTGTGAAAAACACAGCCCGAAGGCGGATTCGCCGGACTGGGCGGATCACCTTTGAGGATGAACCGCTGCCGCGCGCGCTCTGTTTTGGGATCGGGAACTGGCACCGCAGAGTTGAGCGATTGGGTATACGGATGCAAGGGGTCATCAAATAGAGTATTACGTTCAGTTAACTCCATTACCTTGCCCAGATACATCACCACAATCCGATGCGAGATATGCTTCACCATGCTCAAGTCGTGCGCAATAAATAAGTAGGCGACGCCCAATCGCTCTTGCAAATCCTGCATCAGATTCACCACCTGAGCCTGGATCGACACATCCAACGCCGAGATCGGTTCGTCACAGACAATGAAGTCTGGATTTAGCGAAAGGGCGCGGGCAATGCCTATGCGTTGTCGCTGACCGCCAGAAAACTCGTGCGGAAATCTACGCATATAGGCGGGATCCATACCAACCAATTCCAGCAATTCAGCTACCCGATCACTCAATTCGGCGCTGCCTTTTTTCATTCTGCCGTGGATCACCAATGGTTCACCCACGATTTTCTTCACCGGATGGCGCGGGTTGAGAGTGGCGTAGGGGTCCTGAAAGATCATTTGCATCTTGGGCCGCAGAACACGTAACGTTTCGGCATTCATTGTTGTAAGGTCTGCGCCATCATAAATAACCTGGCCCGCAGTGGGCTTGTGCAATTGCAGGATAGCACGCCCAGCGGTGGATTTGCCACAGCCACTCTCGCCAACCATCCCCAGCGTTTCACCGCGCATAATATCAAATGATATGCCATCCACGGCTTTGACAGCGCCAACCTGACGACCGAGGATTCCTCCATTAATCGGGAAATGTTTTTTGAGATTCGCTACTTGCACTAAGGTTCCATTATCAGACATCACGCGGCGCTCCTTTCTCCAGATCGTAGAAACATGACGTTTCGTGGCGTTCGCCCACCGTGATCAGGGAAGGTATCTCTTGCCAGCAACGCTCAAAGGCAAAATCACAACGCCACGCAAAGGGGCAGTGTTGCAACGGCAGCAGCAAATCAGGGGGCGCACCCTGTATGCTCACCAGTCGCTTTGATTCGCGCGCGTCCAGACGGGGCAACGCACCGAGCAGACCCAAAGTATAGGGATGTTGAGGGCGCTCGTATAGATCATCTACCGAAGCAATTTCCGCTGGCCTGCCGCCATACATCACCAAAACCCGTTCAGCGATCCCGGCCACAACGCCCAAATCGTGCGTAATCCAAATCACAGCTACATCCAAAGCTTCGCGCAACTGTTTAAACAATTCTACAATTTGAGCCTGAACGGTTACATCCAACGCAGTCGTTGGCTCATCAGCGATAATGATCTGGGGAGTACAGGCGATGGCGATGGCGATAACCACTCGCTGGCGCATACCCCCAGAAAATTGGAACGGATAGGCTTTGTAGCGCAACTCAGGGTCGGGGATGCCCACCTGGCCCAGAAGTTTGATCGTGTGTTTCCGGGCTTCATCTTTGGTCATGCCTTTGTGGCGCGTAAGCGTCTCTGCGATTTGCTCGCCAATCGTCAGAATCGGGTTCAGTGTAGAAATGGGGTCCTGAAACACAAACCCAATCTGCCCCCCGCGCACTTCGCGCAGTTCTTCGGGCGTCATCTGTAACAAATCGTGACGTCCCCCAACACCGGTGAAGTGTGCCGTGCCACCTTCAATCTTGCCCGGGGGCATCGGGATCAGGCCCAGCAACGACATCATGGTAACGCTCTTGCCACTGCCGCTTTCGCCCACAATTGCCAGGGTTTCGCCTTCTTCCAGATCAAAGCTGACACCATTGACGGCGTTAACGACACCATCCAGGGTGTAGAATTTGGTGACGAGGTCTTTTACTTCCAAGATTTTTGCCATGATTTACCGCCTCATTTCCTCGAACGCCTCATGCGCGGATCAAGCACATCGCGCAGCCAATCGCCCAGCAGATTCATTCCCAGGGATGTGAACATGATCGCCAACCCCGGGAAGGATGCCATCCAGGGGTAGCTGGTCATATATTTGCGGCCAGCGGCGAGCATATTGCCCCAGGTGGGATATTCATTGGGCGGCACGCTCAAGCCCAAAAAGCCCAAACCGGCCTCATAGAAGATCATACGAGACATTTCAAACGTCGCCAGGGTAATCAACGGTCCAAGCAGGTTGGGCAGGATATGGTCAAAGAGAATGCGCGGCCAACGCGCCCCGGCGCTGACCGCCGATTCGACATAGCCCGACTCACGGATGCGCAGGACTTCCCCGCGGGTGACGCGTGCAAAAATGGGAGCATCTGTAATCCCAAAGATGAGAATCACGTTCAGGAGACTACGCCCCAACACTGCGGCAATGAAAACCACAAACAGCAGATACGGCAATGACAAAATCAAATTGACGCCGCTCATAATGGCCGCATCCAGGCGCCCGCCGGCATACCCGGCGATAGCACCAACAATCATACCCAGCGTCCCGGCGATCAACACCCCAAAGAGGCCGACCATCAACGAGACACGCGCTCCATAAAGCACACGGCTGAAGATGTCTTTCCCCAGGCTGTCGGTGCCAAAGGGATGCGCCCAATCGCCTTCTTCTTGCCAGGCGGGCGGCATCTTACTGGAGCGTAAATCTTGATCGAGCGGGCTTTGATCGGTAATCATCGGCGCAAATACCGCCGCAAACACAACGATCAGGAATACGATCAAACCGATAACACCGCTGCGATCACGCCATAAGAAGCGGCCAAAATACGTCACACGATCCTTGAAGGTTTTCTCGGTATCGAGCAGGCTGTCAACCGTTTTCGGAGTAGTATTATCGGCCATAGCGAATCCTCGGGTCAATGATAGAGTAAGCCATGTCGGTGACGATATTCAGCGCCAGAACGATCACGCTGGTAAACACAGCAATCGCCTGCACCAACGGAAAATCGCGCCAGCCGATCGATTGTTCCAGCAGTCCGCCCATGCCCGGCCAGGAAAAAATGGCTTCAATATAGATAGAACCACCCAGCATATAGCCGAATTGCACACCGATCACACTCACCAATGGGATCGCCACGTTGCGCAGCACGTGCTTGGTATAGATGGTCTTCGGCTCCAGCCCCTTACTGTGGGCGGTGCGGATAAAATCTTCGCCGCGGATTTCGAGTACGGCAGAACGTGTTAGGCGCACAATTTGGCCCAGAACTGGCAAGCCCAGTACAAAGGCGGGCATCACCACCGAGTGCCAGGTATCACGCCCAAAGGTGGGGAACCAACCTAACTCCACCCCAAAGTACAAGATCATCATCAAACCAAGCCAAAAGTTGGGGATACTTTGTCCCATCAAAGCAATGAAGCGGCCAATATTATCGGTTAAGCCGCCGGGAGTAAATCCACCAATCAAACCAATGGGTATCCCAAAAATCATCGCCATCAGCAGGCCAGCTACGGCAAGCTCAACTGTGGCGCCCAATCGCTCTACCACCAGCGGCAAAGCCGGAGTTTTGAAATGCAGCGAATTGCCAAAATCGCCCTGGATGGCCTCGACAATAAAACGTCCAAATTGAGTCATTAGCGGATCGTTGAAGCCCAGCTCTTCACGAAATGCTTCAATTTGTTCGGGCGATGATTCGCGCGGCATCATTAAAGCGGCAGGATCGCCGGTGACGCGCACCATCATAAAAACAAGAAACAAGACCCCAAACAAAAGTAGCAGCGATTGGGCTAACTTCGAAAACAAATAACGGTGCATAGCCTCCTCCAATTTACAATTTTATATTTTACGTTTCATGCAAATTTATCGCGCGAAACGTAATCCTATCGTAACCGCACCTGTTGACGGATAAGCGCATCTTGAACACGCTTAATATCGGTCGTTCGAGGGGTGCAAGCCGTTTTTACGGCAATTGAGGCGGCTACGCCCGCACCCTGCCCGGTCACTGTGCAACACATCATGCTGCGAGTAGCGCTATGGGCAATTTTATCACCTCCTACGCTCCGACCAGCGACCAGTAGATTATCGATGTTTTTCGGCACAAGAATGCCATACGGAACCTGAAAATAACGCCCGGTCGTCGGTAGTACCAACAGACCGTAGCCGTCCAAGAATTCGGGGAAAATGCCAATCGAATCTTCAAATTGCGCCTGATTGCGGACGTCGTGGCCGCTCAGGGAGTAGTCGCTGCTAATTTTGCGAGAATCACGCGTCCCCAAAGTCATACCAAAATTGCGCAATTTGGCATTCTCAAAGCCGGGCACAAAAGAGCGCATGGCTTCAATCGCCAGCATGGCCTGTTTGCGGCCTTCGATCTCGGCGGCGGTTAAATCCCAAACATTGGTGCAATCGTAGCCGGTCATATAGACCATGTTCAGGTTCGTGGCTTCGCCCGCGTCGGTGATCGTACTCCAGGTGCCGCCGATGCTTTTGATATTTTCGGGGATAATGCCCGCCTGACGAGCAAGATTAAATGGTTTTTCGAGGTAGGTGCTGAACAGATCATCTTCTTTGCCCGTGGTTTTCATATTCCAGAGCTTGCCCCAATCTCTGTATGTAGATGGGTTGGCGCGAATATATTCCTGAAAACGCGCCTTTTTGATTCCAGCGCAGGAGAACATCACGGTCACGCCCATCATCTCGTCTTTGGGCATCTTCCAGCAGGGTACGCCCGCGCGATGAGCAATATCGGCATCGCCGGAGGCATCGATCACAACTTTGGCAAGGATGGCCTTGCGTCCCATCTTGCTCTCGGTGATGACACCTTTGATGGTGTTGCCCTCTAAGATCGGAGCGACGACCGAACAATGCAGCAATGGACGGATACCGGACTCGCTCACGAGTTGGTCGGCGACAAATTTGAACATCTCGGCGTCGAGCGCTTCACTCTGCGATTGGGGTTCTTTTGACGTGCCGCCCAATTCTTTGGCGCGCTGCTCAAATTCGAGGCCGATGCCTTCGACATCGGTGGTGCCTTCGTGGCGATACCAGGCAATCGTTTCCACGCCAACCTGCGAGATCACGCCCCCAAAGCAACCGTAGCGCTCTACGAGCATGACCGAAACACCTTCACGCGCCGCGGCTATCGCCGCCGCCAGCCCGCCCGGCCCGCTGCCGACAACTAAAACGTCGGTTTCAGCAATAACTTCAATTGTTTTTGATGGTTCAAGAATTTGCATTACTTTTTTTTAAAACATCAGGCGGCGGTATTTCCGGGGAGGAATAGCGGGCACGGCGCTCTACATCATTCAAATCCAGATGATTGCGCATATATTGTTTTGACGCATCATTATACGGCTGAAAGTCCCAGGCCGTGTGCAGCCCCTGTGCCAAGGCCGGAGCTACCAGTTGCCGCCGTCGCTGGCTTTGCAAAATATTTTCTTTTAACTCAGGGGGATCCCAGCGGGCTAACATCGCGATATGCAATGACTGCTCAATCGCAGCAAAATCCGGCTGCCCGGCCAGATTGGTTAATTCATAGGGGTCGGTTTCCAGATTATAGAATTGGGGCGGGTCTGATTCGCTGTACATGTATTTGAATCGACCGCGCAAAACCATCAGACAAGGCGCTACAGCTCCCTCCGCCAAATATTCACTGTAAACTGTATCATCCCAGGCCGAATCGTCATCTCCTTGCATCAAGGGCACCAAACTGGCCCCATCAACCGGAGCTGCCAATTCGGGCGTTCCGCCGTTGGCCGCCAGATCAACCAGTGTGGGCAGCAAATCTACCAGCGACACATTCTGGTGTACCCGCCGAGCCGGAAACCGCCCCGGGGCATGCACAATCAGCGGCACCCGAGCCGACCATTCAAAGAAGTTCATTTTGTACCACAGGCCCCGCTCGCCCAGCATTTCGCCGTGGTCAGAGGTAAAGACAATCACGGTATTTTCATCCAGGCCAGCCGATTTCAGAGCTTCCAAAATTTGGCCGACTTTCTCATCAATATAACTAATGGCGCTGTAATAGGCGTGCCGGGCATTGCGAACCCTGGCTTCAGTCAGATCAAATTCGTCCATAGCGCACATGGTGTACAAACGTTGGCTGTGGGGATCAAGCTGGTCATAACGCAGAGGGGCACAGCAGGCATGTCTATATTGTCATGCTCGTACAAATCCCAATAACGCCGGGGAATAGCAAAGGGGTCGTGCGGGTGCGTAAAAGAGACGGTCATGAAAAAGGGGCGCTCATCCGGGCTGCGGGCCAGGTTAAAAATTTTACAGACAGATCGAAAGGCTACTTCTTCATCAAAATCAAGCTGATTGCTGGTAACACACTGCCCAGCCTGCACAACGCTGAGCATATTGTGATACCACGAAAAACGATCTTCCGACGGCTGGTTCCAGTCTGGCGTCCAGCCAAAATCAGCCGGATAAATATCTGTGGTGAGGCGCTCTTCAAAGCCGTGGAGTTGGTCTGGCCCAATGAGATGCATTTTGCCAATCAGGCTGGTTTGATAGCCCATAGCCCGCAAATAATGCGCCATTGTGGGGATTTCTGATGAGAACTCGGCCGCATTGTCAAATGTACCAATGCGAGATGGCAACTGTCCGCTCAGCATCGAGGCCCGCGAGGGAGCGCACAACGGGCTATTGCAATAACTCTGTTCAAAAACGACGCCATCTTCAGCTAAAGCAGACAGATGCGGCGTTTTTACAACCGGATGACCATAAACCGGCAAAGCCGAAGCGGCCAACTGGTCAACCATAATCAGCAAAATGCTGGGATTGGACGTTTGCATTTTCATTTCCATTGCGTGTTTTTTTATACGGGTACTGCCCCGTGCTCAACGGTTAGGGCGACAATATCTTTCGCGCTAATCTCTCGTGAGGGAATTTTGCGCTGTACAGCCAAAGCCGCGGCTGCGCCCATGGCCTGCCCCATCGCCATGCAAATACATTGGGCGCGGATTCCGCCTAAGGCCACACGGTGTGCCGAAACGATGCGTCCAGCAACGGTGATGCGCGTACTGCCCTTGGGAATCAACGCCCGGAAGGGCACTTTTGGCAACAGGGTTTGATCGTCATGAAAAGTGACGTCGCAGCCGCGCTCTTCGCTGTGCATATCTATATAATTGAAGGCGTTGCAAATTTTGTCTTCAAAGTCTGTGGCTTGCATAAAATCATCTTTAGTGATGATATATTCGCCCTCTGTGCGATAGGTTTCGCGCGCCACAGCGCGCGGATACATTGTTTTTAGCACCGCCCGCTCACAGCCGGGTATCGAAGACGTAACGAAATTAAACATGCGCAACATGCGGGCACGCCCTTCGAGATTGGCCGCGGTCTGACCGTCCACGTCGGAAGTATCCGAGTTGTAAATGTGTGTGCCGTTGTGTCCGCCGTGGTCGAGATAATATTTGAAGGGCAGCATATTTGGGTACGAAAAATCGCCTTGTTGCAGTTCCCCGCTCGCCATGGCTTCTTCGTAAATTTTTTGGACTTCGCCTTCCCAAATTTGCTCGTATTCAATCCCCTCAATCTTGTACTGGTAACTCCCCGGCTGGCGCACTTCGTCACGCATCACCGCCAGGCCCAAAATCCGCACCACGTCGGAATCGCCGGTAGCATCTATAATTTCACGCGCCCGCGTCACTCGTTGGATTCCACGCCCCAGCGAAGTCACCTCCCAAAAATCCCCCACGGCCCTCACGTCTGAAATAAATTCGTGATAATGGATAATCACGCCCGCCTTGACGGCTGCTTCCTCCACCACGGCCACATAAATGGGCACATTAATATAACTGTAATACCCCGGCGATTCAACCGGCCGCCGCTTCGTATAATCGGGGATCGGCAGACCTTCAATTTTTTTCGATTTTGTATAAAGCTCCCACGGAATACCCAACACAACCGGCCCCATGGTACTGTAAAAATGATTGGGCATATTCACCCCGCCAGCCGTCATCGTTCCGGCCAGCATCGATCCTGCTTCAATCACCGCCGTTTTCACGCCAGCTCTGGCAGCCTGCAAAGCGGCAATATGTCCGGCAGTGCCGCCACCAGCAACCAAAACATCAACCGTCTCTCTAACGGTTTTCATTTTGAATTTTTCTCCTGTGGAAAATGGGATGAAATTATCTAAAAATGGAAATTCGACGATAAGGTTGACACAATAAAATACCGGTATCAGACTCCGGGAGGAGTGAGTGCCCGCCCGGAGTTTTTTACACGCTCCGGGCAGGCACCTGTTTAACCTAGGGTCTGAAACCCAGGGTTGGTACGACTATTCAGCAGTAACCCAGGTTTCGAACAGCCAATAGCTTTCCTGTGAGTGAGGATAGTAGTCCATCACGCGATCCTGAACAGCTTCAAAGGCCACCGGCTCATACAGATAGATGAAGGGCGGATCTTCCTGCATGTAAACTTGTAGTTCTTCGTACAGCGCCTTGCGCTCGTCGCGGTCGACGGTGGTGGAGATCTTCGCCAACAGATCATCAATCATCGGGTCAGACCATGCAGAGTAAGCCGCATCCCAGCCACCCAAAGCACCCGTCAGGCGGCGCAGTGCTTCGCCAGAGCTTGCCGACCAGCTATCGCCGAACAGCGGGGGCAGTTCTTTGGCGGCTTCAAGCTCCCAGTATTGACCGGATTCCATGATCTCGAGGTTGACCGTAATGCCAATCTCGGCCAGGTAACCGGTCACGGCTTCGCAGACTTCTTCGAAGTTGGTATAAGCGCCAGCGGGGCAAGCCATATCCATTTCAAAACCATCTGCATAACCGGCATCAGCCATCAAGGTCATGGCTTTGTCAGAATCATAGCCGAAGGGGTCTACAATACCATAACCCAATTCGCTGGAGGCGACATAACCAGCCGCTGGAACGCCATGACCGTTAAACAGTGCATCAATGATGGTGTCTACGTCTACGGCGTAGTTCATCGCCTGACGTACTTTGGCATCCATGGTGGGTTGATCTACACCTGTAGTCAGGTTGTTGAAGGCAATATAGAAAATACGGGTAACCGGGTAGCTAACAACGGTAACGCCTTCAACGCCTTCCAGGCTGGCAGCTTCCTCGGACGAGAGACGACCAACAATATCCACTTCATCAGCCGAAACAGCAGCCACGCGGGTGGCTGATTCGGGGATCGGGCGGAAGATCAGGGTTTCAACCAGCGGGTAGCCTTCCATCCAGTAGTCGAGATTGGCGGTATAGGTAATATGATCGCCTTTTACCCATTCCACGAACATGAAGGGGCCGGTACCAATCGGGTGTTCCTGGAAACCATCCAGTCCAACTTCGGCGTAATATTCATTGGGGATAATGGCCCAGAAGTCAAAAATTGTATCGAACAATTCCGGATTCGGGGCTTCGGTGGTCAGCGTGACCGTATTGTCATCCACTTTTTCAACCGTCACGAGGGTGTATTTGTCGGTCCACTCGCCCACTTCTGAACCAGACTCCCAGGTGGCAATCACATCATCAGCGGTGAAGGCTTCGCCATTATGGAAGGTGACACCTTCGCGCAGATAGAATGTATAAACCGTGCCATCCTCGGAAATATCCCAGCTTTCTGCCAATGCGGGTTGAAGTTCGCCCTCTGGATTGAAATACACCAGGCTGTCAAAAAGTTGAGTGGCAGCATTGTCGGCATTACGTTCAGCTGTTAGGGGGATAAACAGAGAGTTGGGGAAAGTTGAAAGGGCAACCCGCAGCGTTCCTTCGGGAGCTTCGGGGGGTACGGGGTCTTGAGCAGGGCTTGCCGCAATGGTAAAGAGCGAGAAAGCGACTAGCAAGATCAAAATGCTCATTAATTTTTTACGTGACATTATTTTTACTCCTCTTATCAATCATTTATTTGAAACTAGGAATTTGGATAAATTTCTACTCTTCAGTTGATCGAGAGCAACCTCCTTTCCGCATGCATATTCATCTGATAAACACAGATACTCGTGAAATTTTTTACGATTCGCACATTGACACGACGCCGTAACTGCGTCTACAATAAATAACTATACCATCTGGACGGTTTAGTTGTCAAATAAAATTTTGTGATTACCAACACAGAAAGTTACTACACAATGAGCATTATCACCATTCACCAGCAACAATTTGATGTAGATTGCATTATCTTTGATAAAGATGACACTCTGGTAAAATTTGACGCCATTTGGTTGTCCCGTACACACAAATGGGTCGAAGCCATCGCGACCAACCTGTCACTGAATTCAACTTTTATGTACGAATTATTCGATCTGCTTGGCTATTCGCCGACTCCCCCTGGCCTGCGCGCCGAAAGCCCCTTGGCCATTGCCACAATGGATACACTCAATACGCTGGCAGCGGGTGTGATCTGCCGGTACGGTTTCCCCTGGCATGAAGCCCGTCTACAAGCCGAAATTTGCGCCCAAAATACGATGAATGCCAATTTTACGACAGAGGAAATTATCCCCATCGGCAATCCCAGAAGAGCAATGGAGCAACTTGCGCGCGCCAATATCCGCATAGGAATCGTTACCAGCGATAACCGCGCCATGACCGAAGCTACATTGGCATATCTTGGTATCGCCGATTTTATCAGTGCGATGGTGTGTGGTGACGATTCGCTGCCCAGCAAACCAGCTCCGGAAGCCTTCTGGGAAATCGCCAGGCAGCTAGAAATTGCCCCCCAGCGCATGATGATGGTTGGCGATACGATCAGCGATATGCAATTTGCTATCAACGCCGACGCTGCTTACCGCATCGGCGTGGCTTCTCATTCTAACAATATCCTCGCACTTTCAGCCCACGCCGATGCGATCATAACTTCAATTGACGAAATTATCGCTGAAGGTGGGTAAAACTTATTCCATCGGAGCGCGGCCGCGCGCCTGCTCGGGGTGGCGCATGGTCATCAAAGGGACGCCAATTCCGTAGGTGATGAATTCGCCCTTAGGCTGGACTTCGATCACGCACATCGTCGCCAGTAACTCTTCATCGTCGGCAAGTCCGCGCAACAGGGCCACCACGACGCTTTTCTCAACCTGATCGGCATCCTGAACCGTGGCCACGCCCGAAAAGGTGATCGTCGCCGCGGGAATTTTAATAAAGGGCATCAAAGGGATTCGCTTGGGGATCGTGACCGTCATAGAAACGTGAGGGTTGAGGCGAGTATGGCGCGCTTTCCAGGTGTCTTTACCTGTGGCAATATAAACTTTTCCACCAATAGCCGCGTAAACAATCCCGACCGTGCGGGCTTCACCATTTTCCGTCACCACGCCAAGAACACCGAAAAGTTCTTTCTCAATGGCCTGCCATACTTGATCGCTAGATAGTTGTAACGTCATTTGATATTCTCCAATTCTTCAAACTTAAATAATTTTTGGGAACGCGTTCATCTTTTTGCAAAATGCCCATCTGCGCTGAAAGCATAACGAATGGCGCTGCGCGAGCAATTATCTACACAAGTGCCGCAGAGAATACATTCCAGGTCTTCCATCTGCTCGAGCTGCACCATCGCATTCACATCCAGGCTCATGGGGCAATTTTTAGCACACAATTTGCAATCACTGCACACCGAGGCATCCGCTATCAGACGCAGCGAAGCCCAACCAAACTGATTGTGGAGCCAACGCCCGATCATCATGAAGGGTGCCATCCAGCATATCGTGTGGCAACCCGCTCGACGTCCCGCGAACGCCGCCAGCCCCACAAAGAGCAACACTACTATATAGTAAATCACATATTTAAAGGGTTCATCTACCGAGATGCCATTTTCCGTCAGATGTAGAAAATCTACGCGGGAATAGCCTCCGGCGCGAAAGGCCATCCAGGCGATCAGGCTGATCCACGGAATCCAGATGACCCATTTAATCCAGTCGATCTTGCGCCCGTTGACCGGTTGGCGATTGACCGGCTC
>JABGRQ010000027.1 GCA_018648225.1 Chloroflexota bacterium | reverse complement strand
ACAGGGTAGACTTCTTGTCGGCTTTGTCCCCTCCCGCCGCATCAACCCTTAACCGATAGGCTGACGCGCTGATCAGAATTTGATTGGCGGCAGAATTTTCCTGGATACGTTTTGCGGTGTTGACGCTGTCGCCGATGGCAGTATAGTCAAGACGTTTTTCCGTTCCGACAAGGCCGAGCACGGCATCCCCGTAGTGGATTCCAATACCAAAGTCCAGATGCGCCTCCGGGGGGAGTTCTGTGTGCAAGGCGCGGATAGCTTCGCTAATCCCGAGGGCGGCGCGCACAGCCCGTAGCGTATGATCCTCTTGGGGGATGGGGGCGTTGAACCAGGCCATGACGGCATCGCCCATAAACTTGTCGATGGTACCCTCCTCGGTCAGCACCGCGTCGGCAGCAGCCGCAAGATATTGATTGAGGATTGAGACCAGTTCTTCTGGGGAGCGTTTTTCGCTGAAACTGGTGAAACCGCGAATATCAGCAAATAGGGCGGTGATTGTGGCGCGTTCACCGCCGAGTTGAATGCGGTCGGGTGTAAGCTGCTTGATCACCGCCGGGGAAACCATTTTCTCGAAGAGTCTGCGCTGGGCTTCGAGTCGTTTGCGCTCGGTGACATCGTCCAAAACGATAGCAACCCCTTGCGCGTCTTTGAGCGGCGAGAAGTTCAACCGCAGGTTCACAGGGCCGCGCTCTGGCAGTGTAGAGTTGATCTCCATGCCGATGATGGTCTGGTTGAAGCGCTGTACCAGATCAATGGGTTCACTTAGCTCATCAGCCAGTTCGGGCAGGCAGTCGTGGAGTTCATTTTGCATCATACAATCAGCTGCGCGGGCCAGAATTTGTTCAGCAGCGCGGTTGCACAGGGTGATTCGGTTTTGAGTGTTGGTAGTGAGTACACCGCTGGCAATTGAGGCGAAGACATTATCCATCAGATTTTTTAGTTCGGTGACTTCAGCCAGGGTTTGGCGCACAGAGGCGAACAGGCGCGCGTTTTCGATGGCAACCGCGGCCTGATTGGCAAATGCGGCCAGTAAGTCACGGTCAGAATTTGCGAATAATCCGGTGCGGATGCGGTTGTCGGCGTAGATAACACCGGTAAGCACATCCTTGACTTTGAGTGGTACGCATAAGATGGAACGCAAGTTATAGGCGATGATACTGTCTTGCCCGCCGAAGCGCGGGTCTTCGATGGCATTGGTGGTGACAATGGGTTGGCCTTCTTCGGCTACGCGGTCAATCACGGTGCGGCTGATCTTGAAGTCGGCATCCCGAATGGATTCTTGCTCCCAGTTACGCGCCACGCGCATTTGTAACTCATCGTTTTCGTCGCGTAGCATCAGGAATCCACGTTCCGCGCCCGTCAGGCGCACGATGGTATCCATCACAATGCGCAATACTTCGGGTAATTCTAATGATGAGTTTATTATTTGGCCGATATCGGCCAGGGCTTGGAGGTCTTTTAGTTTATCTTGTTGCCTGGATACTTGTTGAGCGGTGTGGCGAATCTGCTTGGAGACCTCCGAAATATCCGCCGCGATCGGGTTGGTGGATAGCTGCTTGTCTTCAGTCAGGCGGTCGCAGATGTTGTTGAGGTGTTCGCTAATCTGTTTTAGCTGCTGGCTGGTTTGAAGCATGAGGGTGGTTGAGTTTGTATCCATTTTCATGGCGCATCCATTGGGGCAGGTTCGTGTTATTTTTTTTGCACCCACTCGACAGGAGTCCGGTACTCCATCTTTTTTACCAGATTCGCCTGTGAATGTCCTAATAGTTTACCCTAAAAAGATTGATCTCAGCGATCTGCTCTGACAATATCACATGAGTAGAAACTCTGGGGTCGTTCAAACGGGAGTACAGATATTAAACACCCCTATTTGGGCTTGCCTGGCAATTGGTTATAGATAAATATCACAAAGTCTTATGAAGGATGTCCGTATCTCTCTATATCATTTATGGTAGAATCTGGCTCGGTTAGTTGCCTGGTAGCAATATGCGCAATATTCCGCGCATATTTGCCCGTTTATGGGTGTTTTGAAGTTCTAAAGGAGTTTCTATGCTTGATAATTGGCTTTATATTGGTTTGTTTATTATTGCAGCCATTTTGATTCCAGCGGTGGCCGTAATACTGCCCAGGTGGGTTGCGCCGCGTAAACCGAATGCTATAAAGCAAGAAACGTATGAGTGTGGTATGGAAACGGTTGGTGATGCCTGGGTACAGTTTAAAGTTCAGTATTATATTTTTGCGTTGGTATTTCTGATTTTTGATATCGAAACCGTATTTTTGTTTCCGTGGGCCGTCGCGTATGACAAGTTGCCCATGTTCGCGGTTATGGAGGGGGTTATTTTTATCGCCATTCTATTGGCAGGTTTAATGTATGCGTGGCGGAAGGGCGCATTAGAGTGGGCGTAAAAGGGCTGTAGATTTTCTCCAGCCTTTTTATTTGTCTCAAATTAACAACGAGTTGTATCGCTCTCGTTGGTGTAGGAGATATGTCGAATGGGTGATCCGATTAATCTGATTTCTCAGTGGTTTAATGATCTATTGCTCGGATGGGGTCTGGGCGAAAAGCTGGTGGCGGTACTCTCGCTCTTTGTGGGAGCTGCCATTCTCGTAACAGCAAGCCTTCTGACAGTGGTTGTGCTGATTTGGGTTGAGCGCAAGATCGCTGGTCGCTTGCAAGACCGCATTGGGCCAAACCGGGCGGGGCCTTTTGGCCTGCTTCAGCCGATTGCTGATATTATCAAAATCTTTACCAAAGAAATCACCACACCTGATGGCGCTGATAAAGTCGCCTTCAATATAGCGCCAGTCCTGGCAATTGCTTCTGTGCTGCTAATTTGGGCCGTCATTCCGATGGCTGCGACTGTGGTCGGCTCCGACATCAATGTGGGCGTTTTGTATATTGTGGCCGTTGGCTCTTTAGGGATCGTAGCCATTTTGATGGCAGGTTGGTCTTCCAATAATAAATTTGCATTATTAGGCGCTTTTCGAGCTGTGGCTCAGATGGTTTCTTATGAAGTGCCTATGGTGCTGACCCTGCTGATCCCGGTGTTACTGGCACGCTCGATGGGGATTAATGATATTGTCCAGGCTCAATCCACCTGGTTTATTGTAATTGCTCCATTGGCCGGGTTGATCTTTTTGATTACCTCGATGGCTGAAGTGGGACGTGCTCCATTTGACTTGATCGAAGCTGAATCGGAGATTGTGGCCGGGTTCCATGTAGAATATTCAGGCATGGCCTTTGGCATGTTCTATGTGAGCGAATTCTTGCATGTCTGGACGATTGGTGCCTTGATTGCCACGTTGTTTCTGGGCGGCTGGCGCGGCCCTGGGGCAGAAACCTGGCCGATTTTGGGTTTGTTCTATTTCTATATCAAAACCTTTGTTGGTTATTTCCTCATCACATGGATACGCCTCTCATTGCCACGCGTGCGTATCGATCAGCTCTTGTCCTTCAATTGGAAATTCCTCACTCCGTTAACACTTGTCATTCTGATTGTGACGGCAATCGTTGATAAAGCGTTGGCAATAGCCGGTGCTGCGCGTTGGCTTTATGTGCTGGTTATGTTGGCAGCGAATGTGCTGGTTGGGTGGGGTACCATGCTGGTTCTGAAGACTGTAGAACCCAATCGCCCTGGCCGTGTGCGGCAGGAATTTCCGCCTCGACCTGTTGCAGTAGCACCTGAGGCTGCTGATAACTGATTTGGAGTGTGTTCATGAGTGGTCTTGAAATTGTCTTTCTGATTGTTGCTGCTATGACGCTTTCAGCAGCCTTTATGGTCGTGACGACACAAAACCTGGTCCATGGTGCTTTGTGGTTAGTGCTGACCCTGTTTGGTGTTGCGGCGACCTTTGTATTATTAAATGCCACATTCCTGGCTGTGGTTCAGGTGGTGGTATATATCGGTGCCATTGCAATCTTGCTGATCTTTGCGATCATGCTTACCCGCAAAGTGATGCAGGATAGCACCTCGCAGACCAATGCCAATTGGATTGTAGCGGCCTTGTTGGGCTTGGTGCTGTTTGTGGGCATTGCCCAATTGTTGCGCAAATCATCAGCGGTGGGGATGATGATGCCTGCAATGGATGCTGCAGTAGACCCTGTCGTTCAATTGGGCGAAGTGCTTGTATCGCCAAATGCCTATGTACTGCCTTTTGAAGTAGCTTCAGTTTTGCTACTGGCAGCGCTGATTGGCTCTATTGTTGTGGCTTGGAAGAAGTAGAGAGGCTGAGATAATTATGATTTCCTTATCCTGGTATCTGATATTCGCTGCGGCGCTCTTCTCATTGGGATTATATGGCGTTTTAGCCCGCAAAAATGCCATTGCTATCCTAATGGGTATTGAGCTGATGCTGAATGCTGTCAATATCAATCTGGTAGCGTTTTGGCGCTATGGCGACCTGGCAATGATTACCGGTCAGGTTTTCGCGGTGATAGTTTTTGCGGTCGCTGCTGCGGAGGTTGCCGTTGGTTTGGCGCTGGTGATTTCGCTCTATCGCCGCCGCTCCAGTGTGGTTGCAGACGAAATTAATCTGATGAAGTGGTAGCAACGTTAGAATGTTGAAGCGTTTGAACGTTTTAGTGAGGCATTTATGACAACAGAACTATTGATTTGGCTGATCCCTCTCCCGCCGCTGCTGGCCTTTTTCTTGATTGTACTGTTCACCAATCGTAATCGGGCGCTTAGCCATACGATCGCAGTGGGTGCAGCGTTGCTTTCTTGGGCCGGGAGCATGGTGGTTTTTTGGCGTGCGTTCCAGGCGGGCGCGCATCATCTTGGGGCAGAACCGTTTGCATCATCGCTCAAATGGCTACCAACCGGGGAAACCTGGTTCAGCATCGGTGTGCTGATTGACCCCCTCGGGGCTGCAGTACTTTTCTTTGTTGCCTGGACGGTTTTGATGATCTTCCTTTATAGTGTTGGTTACCATAATTTCGGCCAGCCTAAAGGTGACCACGATCGCAAGGGTTTACCACCGCACGGCGCAACCATCACTGATGACCACGGGCACAAGCACACCGTTCCATCTATTGAGCCGATGTACTCACGCTTCTTTGCGTTTATTGGCTTGTTTGCTTTCGGTATGTACACCCTGGTGGTCTCCGATAACCTGCTAACGCTTTTCGTTGGCTGGGAGATCATGGGCTTGTGTTCTTATTTGCTGATTGGTTTCTGGTATGGTAAACCCTCGGCGCGGGCGGCGATGATCAAAGCTTTCATCACTACGCGCGTGGGCGATGTTTTTATGCTCTTGGGGATCGCGTTCCTGTACTCGAAAGCTGGCACGCTTAATTTCCGCGAGATTTTCTTCAATGAAGAATTCCTGCATCATTTGGCGAGCGAACCCTCCGGGTTCCTGGGTCTCTCTGCTGCAGGATTGATCGGTATTTTGCTCTTCATCGGTACGGTGGGCAAATCGGCGCAATTCCCGCTGCATGTCTGGTTGCCCGATGCGATGGAAGGTCCGACTCCGGTTTCAGCCATGATTCACGCCGCCACCATGGTTTCGGCGGGCGTCTACATGGTCATTCGCATGTTCCCGCTGCTCTCGGCGGGGATGGAACATGGTCATCTGACTGACCCGATGAAGGTAATGGCCTTTATTGGCGCGTTCACAGCGCTCTTTGCAGCTACCATTGCAATCGCGCAAAACGACATCAAACGTGTGCTGGCCTACTCGACCATTTCGCAATTGGGTTATATGATCGCAGCTCTCGGTATTGGCGCATACGTGGCGGCAGCTTTTCACCTGATTACGCATGCCTTTTTCAAGGCGCTGCTCTTCCTTGGCTCTGGTTCGGTGATTCATGGCATGGAGCATGGGGTATATCATACCGGCGATCACAGCGTAGACCCGCAAGATATGTTCAATATGGGTGGCCTGCGCAAGAAGATGCCCGTCACTTTCTGGACATTCTTGCTGGGCGGATTTGCCCTCTCTGGCTTCCCGTTGGTGACGGCAGGCTTTTGGTCGAAAGATGAGATTTTTGCCGACGCCTTCGCCCACGGTCATTATACGGTTTTCATTGTGTTGGCGATCGCCGCTTTTCTGACGGCTTTCTACACCATGCGCCAGATTACGCTCTCTTTCTTGGGGGAAGCGCGCACTAAGGAAGCCGAACACGCCCATGAGACTCCCTGGACAATGACCACGCCCCTGGCGATATTGGCTTTCTTTGCTGTAACCTATGGCTGGGTCGGCATCCCCGAGGAGTTCCCTGTTCTCGGTGGTCTGCTCCCCAACTGGTTCCACGACTGGATCGGCAGTACTTTGCTGCACCACCCCGAGGGCGTAAAATTTAGCATCGTTCCGCTGCTAACCTCTTTGGGCGTGGCACTGGGCGGCCTGTTCTTCGGCTGGCTGGTCTATCGCAATGTCAAGGTTGGTCAGGAAGATCCGCTCAAAAAGCCGTTGGGGTCGCTATATACGTTGTTCCAGAACAAATATTACTTCGACGAAATTTACGATGTCATTTTTGTCAAACCGGCGATCTGGTTCTCGGAAATTTTCTCTTACCAGTGGATGGATCGCGGCGTGATTGATGGCGCACTGCATGGCATTGCCCGCACCGTGCCTGCGGTGGGTACATTCTTCCGCTCGACGATTGACTGGGCGATTAACTGGTTTGGTGATGCCGTGGGTGACGTGGCGAAGAAATTTGGTAGCAGCATTCGTGTGATCCAAACCGGGCGCGTGCAGCAGTATATGGTGATTACACTGATACTGGTTTTCAGCACGCTATTCTATTACCTGTACAGTTTGATTCCTTAGGATGAGGAGCGAATAATGGATTTTATTGCAAGCAATTTGCTAACGCTGATCCTTTTCCTTCCGGCCTTGTCGGCAGTTGTGGTTGCACTGTTGCCGAGCGAAGAGAAAAATCTGATCCGCTGGACGGCCTTTATCCTGAGTTTGATCCCCCTGGGCCTGACGTTGTTGCTTTGGGTCAACTTTGATTCAGCGGTGGCCGGGTTCCAATTCGAAACAACACATACTTGGTATGCGGCCATCAAATCATCTTTCCACCTGGGAGTGGATGGCGTGTCGCTGGCGATGGTTTTATTAACCACCTTGCTGACCCCGATCTCATTGCTGGCTTCCTTCAGCGTGCAAGATCGTGTCAAAGGATATATGGCGCTTTTCCTGATGCTGGAAACGGGTATGCTGGGTGTATTTCTCTCCCTCGATCTGTTACTCTTCTTTGTTTTCTGGGAAATTGGTCTGGTGCCGATGTACTTCCTGATCAATCAGTGGGGTAGCGAGAAGGGCGAGCGCGAATTATGGGGCGGCATGAAGGTGAAATCTCGCACGTATGCCTCCTTTAAGTTTATGATCTATACCATGGCCGGTTCGCTTGGACTTTTGTTGGCCGTGCAGTTGATGGGCATTGTTGGCGATACATTTGACCTGACAAAGCTCTTCGTCATTTGGCCCAATATCACCGAGTTGACTAATGTCGGCCCATTGGGATTGTCGGTGGCGACGGTCAAGGTAATTGTTTTCTGGGCTTTTGCGATTGCATTTGCGCTCAAAGTTCCCGTGTGGCCTTTCCACACTTGGCTGCCCGACGCGCATACCGAAGCACCTACTGCTGGTTCGATGATTCTGGCTGGTGTGCTGCTGAAACTGGGCGCTTATGGCTTCATCCGTTTGGTGCTGCCGTTATTCCCTGCCGAAGCGCGCCAATTCTCAGGCGTTCTGGCAATTTTGGCTGTGATGGCGATTGTCTTCGGCGCCTTTAGTTCGTTTGGCCAAAAAGACTTCAAGCGGCTGGTAGCTTATTCATCGGTCAACCACATGGGTTTTGTGGTGCTGGGCATTGCTGCCGCAGCTTATGCTCAGGGCACGCAGAGTGGCACCATCGCTATGAATGGTGCGGTCTTGCAGATGTTCAACCACGGTCTTTCCGCTGCCGGGATGTTTTTCCTGGTAGGCGTGATTTACGAGCGGACGCATACCCGCAACCTGGATGAGTTTGGCGGCCTGTTCCCGCTGGTGCCGGTGTATGGCGGCATTCTCATCTTTACATCAATGGCCTCGCTTGGTTTACCGGGCCTAAATGGTTTTGTCTCCGAGTTTCTGGTCGTGCGCGGTTCTTGGGGCGCAGGCTGGGCCTTCCCTCTCTTCACAGCCCTTTCGATGATCGGGTTGTTGTTTACGGGTGCTTATATCCTCAAAGGGATCAAGCAGGTATTGCATGGCCCGTTGAACGAGCATTGGGCACATGCTGGCGAACACCGTCTCACCGAAATCAATGCCCGCGAACTTTTTGTCATCGCTCCCCTGATGGTGATGATGCTCTGGCTCGGCGTTTGGCCTGCCTGGCTGCTGGATGTAATCAACCGGGCTGTTGAGATGCTGTTTTAGTTATGTAGTTTCTTAGTTGCGTAGTTCTTAGTTACATAGTTCAGAGTTTTAAAACTACATAACTACCGAACTAATCAACTAACCAACTACTAACCTGAGGTGAAATATGCAATTTCCGATCATTAGTGTGATTGTTTTTACTCCGCTTATCACGGGGATGCTCATCTTATTGATGAATGGTGAGCGCAAGACAGAAATCCGTGTGACTGCTTTGGCAGCATCGGCTTTTGCCTTGTTGCTCTCCCTGTGGGTGTACTTTTCCTACGATCTCGCCGCGGGCGGGTATCAATTTGTTGAAAAATACTCATGGCTTCCCCAATTAGGCATTTCGTATTACGTTGGCGTAGACGGCATGAATGTCCCGCTGTTGTTGCTCACGGGTGTGGTGATGTTCACCGGCGTGCTCATCTCCTGGGGCATCGACGACCGTCCGCGCGAATTTTTTGCCTTCTTATTCATCCTGGCAACGGGCGTCTTCGGTGTTTTCGTAGCTCTGGATATGTTCATGCTGTTCTTCTTCTACGAAATCGCTGTTTTCCCGATGTTTTTGTTGATTGCCATTTGGGGATGGGTAAAAACGCGCGAATACGCCGCTATGAAGTTGACCCTGTATTTGTTCATCGGTTCGGTGATCGCGCTGATCGGCGCGCTGGCAATGTACTTTACATCCGGATTGGGCACTTTCGATATGATCGCCCTCGAGGGGGCGGGCTTTTCGCTGGCCTTCCAGAAATTCTGGTTCCCATTTGTCTTTATGGGCTTTGCTATTTTGGGCGGTATCTGGCCCTTCCACAACTGGTCCCCCGATGGGCACGTCGCCGCCCCCACGGCGGTTTCGATGTTCCACGCCGGGGTGCTGATGAAACTTGGGGCCTTCGCTGCTCTGCGGGTTGGCATTATGTTGCTGCCTGAAGGCGCCAAATTCTGGATGCCCTGGGTGATTTTATTAACCATCGTTAATGTGGTTTATGGTGCTTATATCGCCTCGGTACAGACCGACTTCAAATATGTGATCGGTTTCTCATCGGTTTCGCACATGGGGCTGGTGGCGATGGGCTTTGCTACACTCAACCGCGAGGGTATGATCGGCGCCGGGGTGCAGATGTTCTCGCACGGCGTGATGACCGCCCTCTTCTTTGCCGTCGTCGGTATGATCTACGATCGGGCACACACTCGCCAAATTCCCGAACTGGGCGGCTTTTTCAAGAAAATGCCCTTGGTTGGTTTGGCCTTCATTATCGGTGGTATGGTTTCAATGGGTATGCCCGGTTTCTCTGGTTTCATCGCCGAGTTTCCCATTTTCATGGGTGTGTGGAAGTATCAACCCTGGATTGCGATTGTCTCCGGGATTTCTATCGTGATTACCGCATCCTACATTATTCGCATTATTACCAGCGTGTTCTTTGGCAAAATGCCAGAGCAATTCGAGTTTGGCGATGACCACCACGAACCGATTGGTAATGTAACCGTACTCGATAAAGTCGCGGTGATTTTCTTGTCTGTAATTCTGATGACTGTTGGCGCATTCCCTTCGGTGATGGTGCCGCTGGTTGAATCGGGCGTCGACAATATCCTGCGCCTGCTAGGAGGTGCCTAGTGTTTGGTAGCATTACCTCAACCATGATACTGGCAATTTTGCCAGAGATCCTTTTGCTGGTTGTAGCTGGATTGGTGTTGATTTTTGACGCGGTCTGGCCCGAAGAGAAGCGCCGCGCCCTGGGATGGGTAACGGCCTTTGGTCTGGTGTTGGTTCTGGCCTTGGGGTTGGCATTTGCCTCCCCAGGGGATTCGGGTCAACTGCTCTGGGGCGGGATGATTCGCCACGATTGGGCTGGATTCATCTTCAAGATGCTCTTCATTTTTGGTGCGGCAATTACAGCCCTCTTGGCAATGGATGTCGACGGCCTCGGCAATCGCGGCGAGTTCTATGTACTCTTGCTGGTCTCAACCATCGGAATGAGTTTGATGGCAACCTCCGCCGATCTGATTATGCTCTATCTGGCAATTGAAACTACATCAATCCCCATGTATGTGTTAGCCGGGTTCTTCAAGCGCGATGATAAATCCACTGAAGCCGGTTTCAAATACTTGCTCTTCGGCGCAATGGCCTCTGCGCTGATGCTTTATGGTTTCAGCCTGCTCTTTGGTTTCACCGGCGTTACTGGTCTTTACGATCTGGCGCTGGCTATTCAAACCGTTGGCACAGATTTTGCAGTCGTAATTTTGTCTATGTTGTTGATTTTGGTGGGTTTTGGCTTCAAAATTTCAGCCTTCCCACTTCATTTCTGGGCTCCCGATGTTTACGAAGGCGCACCGACTCCCGTGGCCGGATTCCTTTCTACGGCATCCAAAGCAGCCGGATTTGCCGTTTTGGTGCGCGTTTTTATGAGCGCCTTTCCAGCTCTGACCGATAACTGGACGATGCTGTTCGCTGTGATTGCCACAATCACCATGACCGTCGGCAATGCCATCGCCCTGGCGCAGAAAAATATCAAGCGTATGCTGGCCTACTCGTCGATTGCCCACGCGGGCTATATCCTGGTTGGTGTGGTAACTTTTTCAGAGTTGGGCATTGCCAGCGTGATCTTCTACTTGATTGCCTATTTACTGACGAACATGGCCGCCTTCGGTGTTATTGCCGTCGCCGGGAACGCACTTGGTTCTGATGAGACTGAAGCCTATGACGGCCTCAGCCGTCGTTCACCGGGCCTGGCGCTGGTCATGTTGGTTGCTTTCCTCTCTCTGGCTGGTATGCCTCCCTTTGGCGGGTTTATCGCCAAAGTCTTGGTCTTTGCCGCCGCCGTAAAAGATGGCTGGATATGGTTGGCTTTTGTCGGTATTTTGAACTCAATTATCGGTCTGTACTACTATTTAGTGGTGCTGAAACGAGTTTATTTGTATCGCTCTGAGAAAGAAGATCAACCAATTATAATCAGCCGCCCTTACCGTATTGCGCTGACGGTGCTTTCATTGGGTATTTTATTACTCGGCGCTTTCTTTGCTCCCTGGTTTACCTGGTCATCTGGCGCGGCTGCCGGATTATTTTAGTATGACAAGCGACGGCAGTTCACTAAAAACAGCGTTTGGTGGACTGTCGTCGTTCCTCTCGCCCATTTGGATGAGCCAAATCCCGACGACATCGCCTTATTTGGGGATTTGTGATTAATATTTCAAATATTTGTTGACGTGCTGTAAAATTCTGTGTTACAATGCGCCGCGATGAGCCAAGTCAGCGAACCTACAAAGACTCCTGCCCAGAAGCCATTTGTTATGCGTACGGTTGCGCTTGGTGGGGAAATAGGATGTCTAACTCTTATGATCGTATTAGCCGCCGTATTCGGCGGCTTGTGGCTTGATCGTATCATTGGCACAGAAAAACCAATTATTACCATCATTCTTGTATTAGTCTCAGCGCCATTATCACTTGCTCTGACATATTGGCGAGCTTTACAAGTTGTGAAAGATATTCAGGCCTCCCCCTCAGAAGAGGGTCAGGCCAATTTTACAAAGGAGGATGAAACCGTTGAGTAGTGATGTAAAACAAGAAAAACGGTTTGGGGTAAAACGGTGGATTGTACTGGCTTTGATTGGCGTGGGGATTTACGTCTCTTTCATGGGTCCGACATTCCTGCGACCGATCACACCGGTTGTTGTTTTGCCTCCTGAACCCACAGGTTTGGCCATTGGCGGATTTGAAATCACCAACACGATTTTGGCGACCTTGTTGGCAGATTTTGTTCTGCTTTTAGTGGCCTTTAGCGCATGGCGTTTCATTAAAAAGGGCAGCCTTGTGCCGAAAGGATTTTATAATGCCTTCGAGGCCATCATTGAATTCTTGTGGAATTCAGTTGAAGGATCAGCAGGAGCAAAATGGGGGAAGCGCATCTTCCCCGTTGTTGCCACGATTTTCCTGATTGTCTTCACAGCCAACATGGTCAAGCTCGCACCGGGCTTTGAATCGATTGGTCAGTTGAAAGAAATGCACATTGAAGGTACCGCTTACGAATCGAAGCATCTTTTTGATCTGGGTAGCCTGGGGGTATACACCCTCGATAAGGGCCATCCGATTGAAGTTGTAGCTGCCCACGGTGAGGAAGAAGTTGCCCACGGCGAAGAAATGGCTGTGGAAGAACATGGCGGCACAACGGTATGTCACGCCTGTGAAGTTGTCCCCTTCTTGCGTGGATCGGCAACCGATCTAAACTTCCCATTTGCATTAGCCTTCATTGCAGTATTTATGACGCAAGTTTACGGCGTTTGGGCTTTAGGGATGAGCTATTTTGAGAAATTCTTCCCCATTAAGCAAGTTATTCACGGTGGTATTTTTGGTGGTATCAACTTTGCGGTGGGTTTGTTGGAGATTATTCTTGAATTTGCCAAGATCCTATCGTTTGGTTTCCGGTTGTTCGGCAATATTTTCGCTGGTGCACTGTTGCTTTCAATTATCGGTGTACTGACAGCCGTGGGCCTGCCTGCCGGGTTGTATCTTTTTGAGATCTTCTTCGGCGCTATTCAAGCTTATGTGTTCTTCTTGCTCGCTACCGTCTTCATTAGCGGCGCGCTGGAGAGCCACCACTAGAAATTATCAATACTTAAAGTTTTTGGAGGAAAAAATGGAGTTTAATGAATTCTTTGTCGCAGGTATGAAAGTACTCGGCGCTGGTTTGGCAATGTTGGGTGCGATTGGCGCTGGTGTTGGTGTCGGTATTGCTGCCTCAGGTGGCGTTCAGGCCATGGGGCGCAATCCAGACGCAACCCCCACCATCCAGACAAATATGATTTTGGGTATGGCTTTCGCAGAAGCAGTCGCGATTTACGCGCTGGCTGTTGCCCTGATCATCATCTTCGCCGCCTAAACCGGAGCGATCAATGGAAAAATTAGGTATCAATTTAGGATTTTTCATCTTCCAGGTTCTCAACTTCTCTGTTGTGGCGGTCTTGCTTTATGCGTGGGCTTATAAGCCGATTGTCAAAATGCTTGAAGAGCGCAAAAACAAGGTTGCTCAGGGATTAGAGGATGCCCGCGTGGCGGCTGAAGCCCGCGAGAATGCGGAAGAGGAAGCCAAAAATATTTTGGCTGAAGCACAAACAAATGCAAATCAGGTTGTAAGCGAAGCCACACAGCGCGCGGAAGAAGCCGCTAAACAGGTCAAGGCATCTGCTGAGCAAGACCTTGAAAAACAGCGTAATGCTGCGATGATAGAAGCTGAGTTAGAGCGCGACCGTATGTTGGCCGATGTGCGCGGGCAGATTGCCGCGCTAGCCGTTGCTGCTTCTCAGAAACTGATTGGTGAAGCGCTTACCGAAGAACGTCAGCACGCTTTGATTAATGAGTTCTTCTCTGGTGTCGAGGGTGGTAAGGTTGTTGCGTTGGAAGGCGTGTCTGTATCGGGCGCGGCCGCTGACGTGACCAGCGCGGTTCCGCTCACCAATAAAGAACAGGATGTTGTTAAGGCTCGACTTGGTGAACAAGTATCCGTGAGTTTCCGTGTAGACCCCTCCATCTTGGGTGGTCTGGTAATCCGCGTTGGCGATAAAGTTCTCGATAATTCTGTTGCCAGCAGCTTGGAAGAGTTGCGTCAAAGTTTACACTAGATTGGCGTGAACAGTTTGTAGCTGACTGCCCCCTTCTTCGGATAGGGATTTGGCATTGAAAAGAATAAAGAGGAGTGGTAGATTTTTTCTGCCACTCCCCTTGTTTATTGGGGTATCATTCTTTTGTGATGGCATAGCCTTCACAAGAACAGTGCAAACCACAGATGTTGCAACCCTCAAATATCCACAAATTATCTACTTTATTTCAGCATTTACCCTCGGTGATGCAAACGCTGGGCTATGACCCGATCGTCACGGGGATCACGCACGATTCTCGCCGCGTCCAACCGGGGAGTATTTTTGTTGCTATTCCTGGCGAAAATGTCGATGGGCATCAGTATATCCCTGATGCGATAGTCAAAGGTGCGGTAGCCGTATTGGGCACGCAGTTACAGCCCGAAAGCGGCGCACACTATTTCCGCGTGCAAAATGCCCGTAAAGCATTGGCAACGCTGGCAGCTGCCTTTTACGATTTTCCAGCGCAGAAGCTGACGGTGATTGGCGTCACTGGCACTGATGGAAAAACAACCACGGCGAACTTTATTTTTGAAATTCTTAAGGCAGCAGACATTCGTGCTGGGATGATCTCGACCGTGAATGCAGTGATCGGCGAACAAGTTGCCGATACCGGTTTCCATGTCACTACACCCGAAGCGCCCGATGTGCAGCGCTACCTCGCGCAGATGGTGGATGCTGGTTTGACCCATGTGGTGCTGGAGGCGACATCGCATGGCTTGGCGCAAGAACGCGTCGCGGCGTGTGATTTTGATTTGGGGGCAGTCACCAATATTATGCACGAGCATCTCGATTATCATGGCACCTATGAGGCTTATCGCGCGGCCAAGGGACGCCTCTTTGCATCTTTAGCGGCCACCCACACAAAGCCCCGCGGGAATTTCCGCACCGCTGTGCTGAATCGGGATGATCCATCGTATGATTATCTACATGCACTGGTTACACCTCCCACTCAGCAAATTTCTTATGGATTGCACCCCGAGGCTGATATTCGCGCCCATACAATTCGCTCAACATCTGCCGGGATCGCATTCGAGCTTGCTGGCCCCGGTTTTACGCTGGAGTTAAAAACTCAACTTTTGGGTGAATATAATGTGTATAATATCATGGCCGCAATTGGAGTAACCGTTGCCGGTTTGGGGATAGAACCGGACGCGGCTCGCGCAGGGGTTGCAGCGCTTGAAGGTATACAGGGCCGGATGCAGCCTATCGATATGGGGCAGAATTTCCTGGCAATTGTGGATTTTGCGCACACGCCCAACGCATTGCGGCGCGCCCTTGAAGCGGGTCGTGCCATGACCGAAGGGCGCATTATCGCAGTATTTGGCTCTGCCGGATTGCGCGATCGTGAAAAGCGCCGTCTGATGGCCGAAGTTTCAGCCGAACTGGCAGATCTGACTGTGTTGACCGCCGAAGACCCGCGCACCGAATCGCTGGATGCTATTTTGGAAGAGATGATTGCGGGGGCGAAATCCCGCGGCGCAGTAGAAGGTAAAAATTTGTGGCGCGTGCCAGATCGCGGCGGCGCGATTCGCTTTGCGCTTGATCTGGCTCAGCCATGGGATGCTGTATTGGTCTGTGGTAAGGGGCACGAACAATCGATGTGTTTTGGCGAGATTGAATACCTCTGGGATGATGGTATTGCCCTCACCGCAGCTTTGGCAGATTATCTCGATGTGCCCGGTCCGGAGATGCCGCGTTTGCCCACCTCGGCATAGTACATTTTGCCTGCTGCATTCAATCTTGACAGTCTACTGGCTTTGCACTACGATATTCTCAGTTTCGCTTATATCTGCTCAGGAATCTGGGCAGCTACTTCGTTATTTTTTGCAATGCTTGTACGTTGAGCATCATAAAGGAGATAAACATGAAAAAGCAGCACACCATTCGTGGAATAGTATTTCTGCTTACGCTGGTGGCTTTGGTTTTTGCGGCCATTGTTCCGCAAACCAATGTTCTTGCCCAAGATGCAGATCTCGTCCGCCTCACAATCAACAATAAAAGTGGGCGAGATATTTGGTATCGGCTTGACGCCAAGGAATTTGACCGCCATGACTATTATTATTTTCATATTCCGGCTGGCGAAGCGCGGTATTACACGCCCGCGCGCGGCGTTTATGAGTACATCCTGTACGCTTGCGGGATCAATGTGAAAGGCGAATTAGACCTCTCCACTCATAAAGTTATCAATGTGCCCGAATGTGGCATGAAATCGCATTATGGCCCGCAAGACCAGGAAAATATCGAAGACGTGGGCGATCAATTACGGCTGGTTGATGTTACTCTCGTAAACGACTCCGGGCGCTATATGAAACTGATTCTCGAAGGACCGAGTGTCTTCGTGTTCCAATTATTCGCGGAAGAAGAAAAAGAATACACCATCCCGATGGGCTATTACGAAGTTACCATGTATGGTTGTGGTGGTACTCATCATCTCACCTTCTATGCCCGCTTCCACAAGGTTAAAGAATTTACCTGCCCGTAACCAGTGGCCCAATATACATTGACCTAAACAAAAACGCCAGTGATTTTTCACTGGCGTTTTTGTCGGGATGGTGGGATTCGAACCCACGGCCTCGCCGACCCGAACGGCGCGCGCTGGCCGGGCTGCGCCACATCCCGTAATAGCGGCGTGATTATAACGTACCCCAAAACCTTTGACAAGCCCATTCCTGCGAAATTTGCTTTGAAAGCGAGGTAGCATCATGCAAGCCATGCAGTTGAACCATTTTCAACAGGTTGAAAATAATCCACTCACGCTGGTAGATACGCCGCTGCCTGAGGCGAAAGCCGGGCAAGTTCGCATTCACGTTGAAGTATGCGGTGTTTGCCATACCGATCTTCATACTGTTGAAGGAGAAATTCTGCCCCCGAAAATGCCCATCATTCCTGGCCATCAGGTGGTTGGCGTTGTAGATCAACTTGGCGAAGACGTGACCCATCCCACATTGGGCAGCCGTGTGGGTGTTCCCTGGCTCTATGATGTTTGTGGTGAGTGTACTTTTTGTCTTTCTGGAAATGAGAATCTATGCCCTGAAGCGCGTTTTACCGGTTTTCATATAGATGGCGGCTACGCTGAATATATGTTGGCCGAAGCGAAATATGCCTTGCCTATCCCCAAAGGTCTGACTAGCGCATACGCCGCCCCGCTCCTGTGTGCGGGCATAATTGGTTATCGTTCATTGAAACAGGCAGACTTGGAGCCAGGAGAGCGTTTGGGGCTGGTAGGTTTTGGGGCCATCGCTCATCTTGCCATTCAGGTTGCCCGCCATTGGGATTGTGAAATCTATGTTTTCACGCGTTCGCCTGACCATCGTCACCATGCGCTGGAATTGGGCGCGGCCTGGGTTGGCGGCTCGGAAGATACTCCGCCAAATACATTGGATCGCGCTATCATCTTTGCTCCGGCTGGAGAATTGGTGCCAAAAATGCTCGCGAAATTGCGCCCTGGGGGAACTCTGGCAATTAACGCCATTTATATGTCGCCGATCCCTGAGATGCCATACGACCTCATCTATGCTGAGCGGACTCTACGCAGTGTTGCCAATGCAACCTATCAGGATGGGGTCGAATTGCTGGATTTGGCGATGGAAATTCCGATACAGGCAACCACCCAGCAATATGCGCTGCCCGATGCCAACCGGGCTTTATTCGATCTCAAATATAGCCGTTTCAATGGTG
>JABGRQ010000026.1 GCA_018648225.1 Chloroflexota bacterium | reverse complement strand
AGCTCTTTGTGAAGAAAACAAAAATATTGGTTACGTGGTAATGGGCAACATAGCCGCTGACCTTTCATTTAAGCTCCGGCACCGCAATTTGGTTAGTGGGAAACGGTAAAATTATGATGGCAACATATAAGATCAGTTATATTATTCAGGATGTCGAACATCCAGGCGGGATTGTAAACTTGAATTATCAGCCAGTGGCAGGCGATACGATTGACGTAGGCGGACTCCTTTTGGAGGTGCGTGAAATATTCGAGTTGATTCCAGCGAATAACGATTTTTATTATCTTCATGCCACCTGCAAAATTATTGAGGCATAATCGAAATTTATTGATCAAGGTTTTCGCCGCGCAAAATGCATGCCTAAAGTCTTAGCAAAAAAGCGGAGAGCTTGGCTCTCCGCTTTTGATTTATACGGCTTTTTATCAAGCAATTTCAGGCTCGATGATGCCATACTTGCCATCACGGCGACGATAAAGCACATTAATTTGCCCTGAATTCGCATTCATAAATATGAAAAAGTTTTCGTGTCCCAGAAGTTCCATTTGTTCAACGGCTTCGGTCTCATCCATGGGCGTAACCATAAAATGTTTACGGCGCACGATTTCCGGGCCTTCCAACCCCAGAGCCTCATCGTCATGCAATTCCATATCGGAGCCAAGTAGGATCTCATCCACCACGGGAAAACTCTCTGTGCGCTGCTGATAGTGCTTGCCTTTATAGCGCTTGATACGGCGCTGGATTTTCGGCAATGCCATATCAAAGGCGGTGACGATATCATCGGCACGCTCCTCGGCCCGTAAAATAAATCCTTTGCCGCGAATGGTAATCTGGGCCACGTAGCGATCCCCAGCGTCCCTGGCCGATTTGACATAGGCCAAATCAACCCGAGCTTCATAGATATTTGTAATATAGCGATCTAACTTTGAGATTTTTTTATCAACGTACTCTTCCAAGCGATCTGTCATTTTCAGGTCACGTGCATATAAATTGACTTCCAGTGTCATCATATACCTCCAGTTCTATAGTTTTGTATTGTGGTAACAATATTTCATGGCTTCGACGACAATACCGCACGAGCCAATGTTAAGCCATAAACGGCATTTGCGCCACCTTGCAACAATGCATCTGCACAGGCATTCAGCGTTGAGCCGCTCGTGGCAACATCATCCACCAATAGAATTTTTTTACCAAAAACTCGTTCTGGCAATGCTTGAAAAGCATTTTGTACGTTATCACGACGCTGCACGCGCGTCAGACCAACTTGCGACCGAGTATCCCGATCACGTAACAAAACTTTTGAGGAATGGTCTATCTGCAAGTCCCAGGCCAGGGGTTTTGCCAGCAAATCTGCCTGGTTATAGCCACGTTCCCGCATCCGCTTATTACTCAATGGTACGGGAATTATCAGATCAATTGGCCAGGCTAACGCCCGAACCATCTGGCTTAATGGGTGTGCTAAAGCATCAGCCAACGCCATATCGCGCCGGTATTTTACCCGATGCCAAGCCTGACGAATTGGGCCATCAAATTCCGCCCATGATCGGATTGCGCACAGGCTGGGAGGCTGAGTCTCACAACGACTACAAAGTTCCCCCAGTTCTATGGTTTGCCCACACAAACGACATGGCGAAGAAATTAATTTTACATTCTGATGGCAAATCTCACACCACCGCGCTCCCGGCTGCCCACATCCTCCGCATGTCGGTGGAAATAACCAATCTAATGCTGACCAAACCAATCGATACCAACTATAACGCATCAATGGCTCCAATACCCCTGAAGACTACAACCTAAAACATTCCTCCCATTGCCGAAGTGAGCAATTGAACCGCCGCAGGTCCTAACAGAATGATCAACAAAGATGGAAAAATCAACACCCCCATTGGAAATAACATTTTAATGGGAGCTTGCTGCGCTTTTTCTTCTGCTCGTTGACGGCGCCTGATGCGCATCTGATCAGCCTGAATGCGCAAAACTCGCGCCATGCTGACACCTAATTGTTCACTTTGAACAATGGCTGCTACAAAAGATGTCATCTCTGAAATATCAATGCGGTCTGCCATATCACGCAATGCTTCTCGGCGCAATTTTCCCAACTGGATTTCACGCAGCACTCGGCTGAAAGCAAGCGACAACTCGTTTTCCCACTTCTCAGTAACTTTTGCCATAGCACCATCAAAGCCAAGTCCCGCTTCTACACAGATTGTCAAGAGATCTAATGCGTCTGGTAAAGCTTTGCGCACATCATCTTGCCGACGATTGATACGGCTGTTCAACATCAATTGAGGGACATAAAAACCCAGCAGTGTAAAAACCCCAACAATGAGTAACTTGCGCCCCCATGTCCAATCAATTGATCCTATTGAGAAGATGAAGAATAAGAATCCAGTAATAAGCACAGCCAAACCAAAGCGGGAAGCCCAATAGGTCGTTGGCTCCAGGCCACGCGGGTTTCCAGCCAATTCAATTTTCCGGGCAGTCTCATCCAGCGCATTTTGAGGGGTAAACCGCAATGCGACCTCTCCAAAACGGCGCGCCATGGGAATAAAAACACGATCTGTTAGCGACTGTGACATCTCAATTTCTTCAAGAGATGCCAATTCCCCGCGATTAACAAATTCGCTTAATCGCTCCTGAAGTGGGTCTTCACGTCCCTCTCGTTCTCGCAGGCCCACAACAACCAGAACGATCATTCCCACCAAAACTATGCCAACCAGAATGATAATTACCATTATGTCCATGGATTTACTCTTTTAGAGAACGCTCACTAATTTCATCTTATGAGAAACGAAAATAACTAATCGGAAAATCATTAATCAGCATTGCGTTATTTAGACTTCGATTTTTGCTATGCGCGTCATTACAAAATAGCCGGTAGTAACCAGGGCAGCCGCGGCGCAGAAAATGCCGTAACCACACATCATTGTGCTAGGCTGAAAGACAGACATAACATATTCGCGATTTCCAAGCCAGATGATGCTCGTTAAAATAAGCGGCAACATCGCCAGAAATCTTCCCGAATACATTACCTGTGCGGTCAAAACACGAATTTCGCCTTTGATACGAATACGCTCACGAATTGTATGGGCAATCGTGTCCAATATTTCTGCCAGATTGCCGCCAACCTCACGCTGAACATTTACTGCGGTAACAATAAGATCCAGATCTTCTGATGGAATGCGCCGGAGTTGATTATCTAAAGCCTGTTCCATCGATATGCCTAACTGCATTTCTTGCACGACCCTACGAAATTCATCTGACAGAGGAGATGGCAATTCGCGGCTAACAGCCTCCATGGCCTGGGCCGTAGAAAAGCCAGCTCTCAGGCCATTGACCATCAAACTGAGCATATCTGGCAATTGATCATTAAATTTCTGCAAACGTTGGTTTCTCTGGCGGTTGACGTAAAAGCGGGGCAGAAAAAAACCAATCACTACACCAATCAGCCCTGAAATAATTTCGCGCCCTCCGAAAAACCAGGTTACAAAACCCACACCTATCATCGCGATAATAATTAGAGCAAAGTACTCACCTGGTTTCAGTTTGAGATCAGCCTGTGCCAAGTTTCGTGCTACCCCGCCACCCCATGAAGTCCCCTCAACACGCACATTGACCCAATCTGTCAACGCGGATGATTGTTCGCCCGCTATATCCAAAGCAGAATCATCTTCAATATAGTTGATCAGGCGCTCTTCGATAATCGATTGCTCACTGGACAGGGTGATCACAATCCCAACAACCAGTAAGATCAAAACTAATGCACCGCCACCAATCAACAACATTGTCATAACAAATTATCTCCGATCAACTCAACCGACAGCACTAATAACCTCGGCGGCCACCCACGCCAAAGATGGATGGCGGCAAATGTATTCCAGCGGCTTCGATTTGGCTAATTGCCTTCGGACGCAAGCCCGTTGGCCGTAACTCACCGATCACTTTACCATCTTCAATGCCGCGCTGCTCAAAAACAAAAATATCTGTCATTGTAATGACATCCCCCTCCATGCCACTAATCTCAGTAACATTAACAACTTTACGAGTGCCATCCCGCAAACGTTCCTGATGAACAACAACATCAATCGCGGAAGCAATCTGTTCGCGAATTGCTCGTATGGGAAGTTCCATTCCCGCCATCATTGCCATCGTCTCAATACGGGCCAGTGTATCGCGCGGACTATTCGAGTGGGCAGTGGTCATCGAGCCATCGTGACCTGTATTCATTGCCTGAAGCATATCGAGGGCTTCTTCATCGCGGATCTCGCCCACAATGACACGATCGGGGCGCATACGCAAAGAATTCACTACCAACTTGCGGATCGTAATCTCTCCGGTACCTTCAATATTCGGAGGGCGCGATTCCAGGGTTACTACATGCTCCTGACGCAATTGCAGCTCGGCCGCGTTCTCAATAGTGAGAATACGCTCATCGGAAGGGATAAATTGAGAGAGAATATTTAGCAGCGTAGTCTTGCCTGAGCCCGTACCGCCTGAGATAATGACATTTAGACGGGCTTCAACACAAGCTTTCATAAATTGGAGCGATTCCGGCGTGACGCTGCCAAATTTTACAAGCTGCTCAATGGTAATCGGGTTCCTGGAAAATTTACGGATTGTCAGTACGGGCCCAACGAGCGAGATCGGCGGGATAACTGCGTTGACACGTGATCCATCTGGCAAACGAGCATCCACATAGGGGCTGGATTCGTCGATACGACGACCCAATGGAGCAACAATGCGTTCGATGATACGCATTACGTGTTCGTCGCTCTCAAAGGACATCGGCACGCGCGTCAATTTACCGCGCTTCTCAATATAAATATTCTTGGGGCCGTTGACCATAATTTCAGTGATCTCATCATCTTCCAAGAGCATCTGAAGGGGGCCAAAGCCCAATATCTCTGCTGCAATCTGTTCGAACAGACGATGCTTCTCCTGACGAGAAAGAACAATATTTTCCTCTGTCAACACCTGTTCAAATAAATCCCGAATTGTCCCCCGTACCACAGCAACCTGGGTAATATCAGTGGCGGGGTCTAACTCTGATAGCAACCGATTTTGAACACGAGATTTTAAGTCGTAGTACGCATCGCGCTGGGCATCCCCCTCGGGGGGAGCGATACGCCGAGATTGCAGCGATTTGATACGCCCTTGCCCACCCGAGCCTTCCCCTTGACCCGATTGTCCTGTTTGACCTTTTTCAATTCGTCGCAATAAAGACATAGTTACAATCCTGGTAAATGAAGAGCGCTTTCAAAAAATATCTAATGCAGCGCTAGCGTATTTATTCGTCGTGGGCGGCTTCAATTTCTGCCAACTTAAGACGAACCATTTCTGCAAGATCTAAAATAGAACGAGAGATTGGACGTTTTTTGTCATTTAGAATGAATGGAACACCCCGATTTACGGATGGCACCACGACCCGCTGATCTAGAGGGAGGGCAAGTGCTACAGGTTGCCGCAAATTATCACCGATAGCTTCCGGGGTTATCGAGATGCGCTTATCGTACTTATTGAGGATAAATATAATTCGGTCGCGTTCCAACCCTACAACCTCGGATAAATCTAAAAATAAGCGGGCATTATTAATCGCTGGAATATCCTGAGTAGCCAAGAGAATAACCAATGAACTGGCGTCAAAAGCGCTCAGAATTACATCAGAAAGATAGGATTGCGCATCAACAATTACATAAGAATATTGGCGCCGCAACTGTGCCAATATCTTGGCGAAGTGATCGCCATTCACATTTTCAGCATATTCTGGTCGCAGTGGTGCTGCCAAAATCTTCATCCCTGTAGAGCGGTGCGTAATCAACACATCTTCGACTACATCAACATCAAGTTCATCCGCTCGAGGGGCCAAGTCGACAACGCTGTTTTTGCCACGTTCGTTTAAGACTACTGTAGCATCCCCGAACTGCATATTACCATCAACCAAAACCACAGGGGTTTCGGGATTGTGCAGCGTGACAGCCAGATTCGTGGCAACCATAGTTACGCCAACACCACCCTTTGGGCTATATACAACAATCACCTTCCCATACGAAGTAGCGGCATGAGCATAGTCGCCGCGAGCTGGCCCCGAACTACTATCTGCAGGATAGCGCTCTTTTGATTTGCGATACTCTTCATGCGCCATTTCGCCCGCCCGCCGAATAGCCGAAATCAACTCATCGACCATTGGCGGTTTCGTTAAGAAATCACGCGCCCCAGCCAACATCGCGCGGCGCATATAATTTGGATCCCCCTGAACCGACAACATTACAACCTGTATATGAGGCAATTCTTTTCGGATAGCCTCTGTAGCTGTTATGCCATCCATATCTGGCATATTTATGTCCATCAAAACTACGTCAGCAGTAACATCCCTAACTAACTGGATACCTTCACGTCCGGTTGTTGCAGTTCCAACAACCTCAATATCACTTTCAAATTGAAGTAGTTTTCGGATATTTTCACGAGTCTCGCGCACATCATCAACAATGACAACTCGAATTGTGGCTTCAGCACTCATGCATTGCTCCAGAATGATTTCGATCTTCCAAGTATATGAAAATCAGCAGCTAGAGATTGTGCTACTACGGATTAACAAACTCTTCGGTTTGCGGCGCTTCCCCAAGAGGTTCAATCGCATAAGGCAATTTTGCCGGGGCAGGAATATTATAAACATCCAATAAAAACTGCATCGTTGCAGCTTCTGTGCTAAAAACACTATCATCGCCCGAAGAACGCAACACCAATGTCAGTTGTGCACCCGCATTACGCAAATAATTCAGCGCAACTGCATCTTGCGGATTCACAATCAATGTGATCACCTGAGGCATTGGAATCACAGGCTGCTGTTGTTCAGTGCCGTCCTGCGCAACATAAGGCTCTTCAACCGGAACCTCACCTTGCTGCACAGCTTGTGCACCGGCTTCCTTTTCAGCAAGTTCTTCTTCCAGCAACTGGAAGCGACCCACCTGTAACACTTCAACATCATGTAGAATAGTCTGGCTAACCAGGCGGGCACGCTGATCCTCAGAGGGAACAATATATACTAGTTCATTCAATATCGGGTCTAATTCTGTCCGCCCCAAAACCCCAGAAGACTCATCGCCAACTACCCTGATTGTAATTTTGCTTTCACCAGTCTCAAGATTGATATAAGGACCCTCAACAGCACCAACACGATTCGGCAACGCTGTCTGATATTCGCTATCAAGGTCCAGCATCTGCATTGTAGCAATTACCGCCACATGGTCGCCTGGACGCGGCGCGTAGGAAATAAAATCTTCCTCGGTTTCAACCCGGATGGTAATGGCTACTTTGCCGCGAGGAATTCGTAATGCAGCAAGAGACCCCGTAGCTGACAACTGATCGGCTGTATCCACCAGCATACTCGCCGTCAGCGGAAGGCCTGAATCCAAATCAAACTTTGCCTGCCGGCCAACCACCAAGGCCATATCCGAAAACATGCCTTCAAAAACAATATCTCGGGGCATATCTACCAAACCCAAGATTGTTTCATCCAACACGGTTCCACGAGGTGTGGGCTGGGTGACAACTACAACTGGCACCAAATCGATAATTGGTGTTGGCTCCGGCATATTTGCCACATCAGCCGAACCCGATTGCGACATTCGTTGAAACACCACAAATGCTGCGATCAAGCCCAATAATACGATGGCAGCCAGATAAAAGAAAACTCGTCCTCGACGCATGATAGCCTCCCGATTCGTTGGCTAAAGTTTATTGACTGATGCTATCATCAATGTACGCTCCAGATGTGTGGGAGCAAAAGATTTACATATATAGTCTACCTGATATTTAAAATTATTGCTACCCTGCAATCCCAAATCTCCGGCAGTCCTAAAACAAAATAAGGCCCTGCCCAACGCAGGACCTTATTTTCATTTGTCGTACATCAAGTTCGGAAAACTAGATATTGGCAATGATATTGCTGAACACGTTGCCAATCGCCGGGCCGAGCAGAGCAAGAATAACAATCACAACAACGGCTACTAATACAAGAATTAACGCATACTCTACCAGACCTTGGCCTTTTTCTTTCGGTGCGAATAACATGGTTGTAATCCTCCTTTCAATTTAGATTCCAGCACTAAATAAAAATAAGTTGCTCAGATTATAAGCAAAAATTCAGGATAATACAATAGGTTGGACTTATCCTTACAATTCTGTAAACACTGCCTGGTTGGATGCGCTGACTGGAATTTGGAAAACTACATAGCCACCGCGGCCCGGCGTGCTTTCAAAGTCCATAAATCCCCCCAGCATTTCCACGCGATCCTTGATCGATTTGATCGACAAGCCACCACTGAGTAGAGCGCCATCATCTCCCCACCCTTTGCCATTATCTTCAATCGACACTTTTACATTGTTTTCACCAAGCGCAATAGACACTTTTATCTCGCTGGCTTGCCCTTGTCGATGCGAAAATCCGAGCAGATCTTGCACAGAACGAAATACAATGACCTCAATATACGATTCAAGCCTGCGCTCAACGCCAGAAACAATCAAGGAAACCTGTATTTCGGATTGTTCTTTGAACGCCTCAACATATCGTTTTAGGGTAGGTATCAGCCCTAAATCGTCCAGCATCATTGGGCGTAATTCAAACACAAAATTACGCACTTGCTGAAATGCCGACGTAGCCGCCATCTTCAAGGCAGCCAGTTCATCTCGTGCTCGATCCGCATCAATATCAAATAAACGCAGAGCAATTTCAGATTGTAGAATAAAATTGGAAAGCGCCTGCGCAGGTCCATCATGCATTTGACGCGACAAACGCTGCCGCTCGGCCTCTTGCGCCTGAATAATTGCCTCTACCATACTAAAGGTTTCTTTCCCTGGTCCTGTTTGCGGAAGCACACCATCAGCCAACAACTGCGTCACCCGCCCCAGTGAGTGGGCCAGGTTTTCCAGATTTTTCTTATCACTATTTAATTTCTCAATCTGGCCGCGCATCAAAAAGATGCGCTGTTGCGCTTCTAACGACTCATCATAAGCCTGTCGCACTTCAAGTGGCAATAATGCATCTGCGGTGCCGCGCACTTTTTGCAATTTAGATGTCACCAGTGTATTGCGTTCGGCCATACGGCTCATTTCTGCCTGGCTTTGCTGTAACTTAACATCAATATCAGTAAGCGCCCGCCGGGTATCGTCCACTTCTTGCTGCAACTCGTCTAGCAACGTATCCCACGGATTTGCCGTTACTGGTGATTGTCCTTTAAAAACCATAACTTACTCCTGGGAGAGAAGGCCGGGAATATCTTCATCGGGTTCGTACAAGCGGAACCAGCCACGACGCAAGGCATAAACGGCTGCCTGAGTGCGGTCATCTACGTTTAGTTTGCGCAAAATCGAAGTAACATGATTTTTCACTGTCTGATAGCTGATTTCGAGCAGCATGGCAATTTCTTTATTGCTCATCCCCTGGGTAACATACGAAAGCACTTCCATCTCGCGATTAGAAAGAGGATGCAGCGGCTCGGCAGCATCACGATATGGGCCAACCGTATCTACTACGTGCCGCTCGACCCAACTTTGAAGTTCGCGCTCGCCAAGCACAGTGCCATTAATTACATACTTCCCTTTTGCCACATGGCGCACAACTTCCACGAGTTCCTCGGGGCGAATATGCTTCGGGCAAAATGCAGATGCGCCACTTCGTACGGCGTGGATGATCTGTTCAGCATCATTGTAGGCGGTCACTAATACAACTCGCGTCGGCAAACCCCCGGTTTTGATTGCGCGCGTCACCTGGAGGCCATTCTGACCTGGCAAATTGACATCCAATACAACGACATGGGGGCGTATTTCCCGCACTAAAGCCAGAGCGTCATCCCCATCAGAGGCCTCACCTACGATTTCAAAATCGCTTTCCAGCGAAATCGTATCTACCACGCCCTGACGAAAAAGTGGGTGGTCATCAACAATGATTACCTTTAGCTTATCCATAAAAAAACCCTACTTTTCTAACTAGCAATTCACCTCAATAGTACCGCCAGTATAGCACAGGAGTACTAGACAAGCAATAAAAATTACGGGTGATTCCACTCATAAACAGCCATATTCTCGTAATTCAGTTCGATGGAGAGGGGCGCGTCGGTCGTGAAACTGAGGGGGGCGCGAGCGCTCAGGGCGGGGTACCAACCCGGAAAGGTGACCAGCGCATCCACGCCTTGCTCGGTGAGATACGCTTCAAGCCGCGCCTCATCGCGAATAAAGGGAATCACATCCGGGGAGATGAGTCCAGCTAAATCGACAATTGGACGGCCTGAAAAGTAGCCCAGCGCGCCAATATCATGGGCGGCAATTAAAGCATTTGGTGCTGTATTCTCGGCCACCCAATGCGCGGTTGCTACCATTTCGCTTTCAATAATTTCCACATCGCGGGCGTAGATGCGCGCCCCCATCACCCAGAAGCTCAGCGCGACCACAAAAACAATCAGCAACCAGGCGCGGCTGACTACCCGAATTGCCATGCGTTTCGAGTGCAAATGAACCAGCCGCGCCAACCCATCAAATCCCAATAATAAAAATATCGGAATTACTGGCATCACATAGCGGCCATATTGAAACAACACCGGCAAGCGCCAGGCATAGAGACCAAGATACCCTAACACCCACAGACCCGCGGCGACAACCGGCCAGCGGCGAGTACGCACCCCAACGAAAAATGCATAGAGAAAACCGGGCAGCAACACCACCCCAACTCCCAGCAACGGAATGGCGGCTTCTTTTAACCAACGCACGAGAAAAGGATTCTCGCGCAAGACTGCATATTCAGCCTGTTTGGCGTAAAACGTGTTCGGCCAAAACGCCCCCGCGGTCGATTGATTAAACAGCAGATAAGGGACAAACAGTAGCGCAAACCCCGCCAGCAAGACCAATACCTGAGACATTTTTTTATCACTGGCCGCGCCGCGCAACGCAAGAGAAAAAATGACCGGTCCCAGCAGCGTCAGACCATCCGGGCGAACCCAAACACTCAGGCCTACCAGCGCACCCAGGCCAAACCAATACAACCTGCCAGTTTGTGCGCGCGGCACCGCCACCAGCAACGCCAAAAATACAGCCAGCGAAAACACCGCAAAAAAGGCCGTCTCCATCCCCGAAGCCGCGGCCCAAACCAAATGCCACTCGAACATCAATAACGCTCCCGCCCAAAATCCCCATTTCCGGCGTGATGGAGCAAGCCTTTCAAACGCGGCTGCGCCAAACACACCCAGGGCCAGTAAAGAAAGCCAACCGAGATAATAGGCTGCCACATAAGGCCCCAGCCCCAGAATATGTCCAAGCGACAGCAAGCCCGCCCACAACGGCCCGGTTGACCCGGCAGAAGGCTGCCCGGGCACAAACGACCATTCGCCATAAAGCGCCAAATTTCGAGCATAGGTTTGATGAATCCAGGCATCATCCAGTGGAAAGCCTGGGCCATAGCGTTGTGCGCTCACCAGCAAATATACCCCCATCGAGAAGGCTGCCAGGGCCGCGAAAACTAGCCAACGCCAATGAGCCTCGCCGGGGATCGCAGCTGATGGATTTTGTGTCATAAAGAATCCTTACTCATTTATAATCCGCAAAATATGGCTCTCGCCATCGCTCCACAACAATGCAACCTGACTATACGCAATTGGATTTTCAAATAATTCCTGCAAGCCTTGCGGGTGATTTGCTTCGAGCAAAACAATTTGCGCTCCGTAGCGTCGGGCGACGGCCAGCAATATATCCACATCCCCATCGGGGATGACAATCGAGGGACGCTGGCTGACCAGATAAAATCCGGGCGGATTATTGACCAGAATGATGGCCTCAGCAGGGATAGCGAGACGATGAAGTTGATCCTCCAGATCGGCATAGGCAATCTGGCCTGCACCCCAGGGTTGGCCGCCAGCCCCCCAACCCAGTACCCGCCCCCCCACCAGATACACAGAAAGCAGAGCCGCGAATCCAATGATAGCGCTGGAGAATACGATCCGCGAACCCCGCGGGGACCAACGCCGCACGCGCGCACCCCATTCCAGGAACACATCCAGGCCCACTGCCGCCAATGCCCAAAACAGGGTTTGTAGCGCGGCACCCGAATGGAAGAAGCCGCCGCGCGCGCCTGCGTAGGGAAAGACAAACGTCATCGCTATCAGAGTCAACCCCCAGGCCGCGATCCCGATCTGCACCGGGCGCTGACGCCGCAGCCGCCAGGCTCCCAACACAATTAAAGGAGTCAAGAAAATTTCTCCCTGTACGGCCAGCGCGGTTTGCAAATTTTGCCCCAGCGCCCAAAGGCGCGCGTTCACGATAGCGGCGAATCCACTTTTCAACCAATGCGAGAAATCAATTTGCGAAGCCGGGAAAGCAAATAGCTGATCGTAGTTGGTAAACCACAACGCCACAGCCCCGCCCGGCGAGAACGGGGTGCCCCAAATGGCAACATTGCGCAGCATCCACGGCAGCGCGGGGAGCGAAAATGCAACCAATAGCGCCATCGAATAGCGCACCCTCCCGGTTGTCAGATCGCTGTTTAGCATCCACAGAGCGATCAGCAGCCAGAGCAGGCCATCGGCACGGCTGAGATACATCAGCCCGGCGAGCAGACCCAAAATAACGGCGCGCGGTAATAGAGACTCAATTTTTGCGGGCATATATATAATCGCGCCACCTAAGAGCATATATACTGCAAATGTGTCTGTCGTTGGCAAAAATGGCAGGTAGAAAAACGAAAAAATCGCCAGGATGCCAGCCAGGAGGGCCGTATTTTTTTTGCGCGTCAACGAGTAGGCAAGCGCGGCGGTTAGCACAGGCAACCCGCCCGCGCACAGAATAAAGCCAAGTTGAGCGACATGGAAAGCCACCGATCCGCCCAGTTTCATCCCGGCGGCGGCCAGAAGTGAAGTGAGTGGCAGCCAATAGGCATGGGAGGGGTGCGGCAATCCTTGGGGATCATCGAGGTAATTCCATAAAAAGGGTTCATTGAAGCCTTTTCCCTGAGCCAGTTCTCTGCCCGTGGCAAAATAATATTCAGCATCCATATAGCCCGGCGCAGATTGAAAACTGCCCACCCATCCAATCCCCGCCACCCCCAGCAGGAAAAGAAAAACGAACACCCGTTTACTCATGGCAACTCCAACGAGTACAGGGTGTAACCCTCGCCAAAATGCTCCACCACCGGAATACCGGCGAGCAATTGATCGAGGACAAGCCAATCTTCGGGTTGGTAACGTTCATCTGACGCGCGTGTAAAATCTGCGCCCAGGCGAAAGTACAAAACATGCGAATACCCTGCCGCGCGCCACGATTGCGCAATTGCTGTTGAATTTTCGTAGGCAGCCCGATCAAGATGCCAGCGATCTAGTGTTTCATCGGGAATGCATTGCGGCAGACAGGCGAAACTGCGCGGCTCCCAAAGCATGAGCACGCGCGCCTCGGCAGGCAGTTCAGCAACTGAATCCACAGCCCAGGCATAGCCGGCCAGGTTATTCAAACGATAATCGTCCCGCTCCAGAATTCCCAGCACCACCGAGAGGGCATCCATTTTAATTGTCGAAACTCCCACCTGAAAAACATTCAACCACAAGACCAGCGCGACGAAAACACCCGCAATCCGCCCCGTGCGCACCTGTGGAAACCGTAACCGCCCAACAGCGTCAAATCCTGCCGCGGTCAGAAAAGCGAAAGCCGGGAAGAGCGACCAGTACATACGGGTTTGAATCAGCAGCCCGGAGAGGCGCGCCGCAACCGCCCAGAGCGCCAATCCCAGCACAGCCACCAGCGCGGCAACGCCGAGAGTATTTCGCTGATCTTGCGAACGCGCTTTATATCCAATCCAGGCCAGTGCGCCAAACGCCAGCAACAAGGGGCCAATGGAGGCGCTATATCCCGGCGCGCCTTCGGCTCCGGTCCAGGTTGCCCGCACCGGGAGAAAGATTAAATCTTGCCAGTTTCCCCACGGGGGTTGATTCTGCTGCAATGTCAGCCGGAAGGCATTCATCGCACCGGATTGGAAGAAAAATGGATAAACCGGATTGCCTGTTGCCAGGGCATTTTTGATCCACCAGGGCGCAGAAACCAAACTCGCCACGCCCCCAAAAAGTAAAATATTGAGTATCCAGCGCCGGGGGGGTGTTTTGCGTGCGGTCCAGGCAATCACACCCAGTCCAATCAGCACCAATACCCCGGCAGTATATTTGGCACCCAGCGACAAACCGGCAAAAATCCCGGCCATTACCAGCGCGCGAGAATCATCTGTAGAACGCCAATCTGCTAATATCACCAGGAAAGCCAGCCCCAGCAAGACCATCAGCCAGCCCACATAACCCCAGGCCAGCGAAGTTGCACTGGAATACCCTGCCAGCAGGGCCGCTACAGCTACCCAGGCTGATCGCTCACCAAAGCGCGGGGCAATATATCCCCATGTACCCGCTAATGCCAAAACCCCGAAGCACCAGCCCAAGGCCATAGCCGATTCAGCGCCAGCCAGCAACATGGCCCAGGTAAACAACATTTCCGCGAGCTGCGGCATCCCCCAGAGCATGGATTCGGGTAAATAGATCACGCGGCCTGCATCCAAGTAGGCGCGCGGGAAAGCCAAATGGTATACCAGGGTGTCAAATTTCAACGGAGGGGCCAACGCCACGATGAACGTCGCCAGCAAGAGCACACCCACCCCCACGGCCAAAACCCGGCTCACTTGGTCGGAATC
>JABGRQ010000025.1 GCA_018648225.1 Chloroflexota bacterium | reverse complement strand
CTTTTTGATCTCACCGCCGAAATAGCCCGCGGCGAAAACCCTGCGGCAACTGGCCCCGATCAGATCAAATTGCAATTTCGGTTGATTCGCTCGGCAACCCGCTGGGCGCCACTCATCCCCGCTGTGCTACTACTCATCATTCTCGCGTTAGCCGTGCGCACATTGCGCGAATTGGGAAACTGGTGGGGCGTGCCGCTGACGATCTCAGGTATTTTGCTAATTCTGTTGACCATTCTCTATCGCTCCTCGGTGGCCGCGCTGATGTCTTTTGGCCCGCTGAGTGAAACCCCTTCCCTGATTCGCACAGAAGCCATCGAAGCCCTGATGCGTCTGGCGGTTGAAATTTTCCGCCCAATGTTGTGGCAGGCGATCCTGGTGGGGGTATTGGGGGTTGCCCTGATTGTAGTTGGCGCGCTGATTAAACCCCAAGTGGAGGAAACTGAGCTATAAATCCCTAATCGGCGAGAAGGATAAACGGTGAATCGGCGACGGGCCTAGTTTTATGATGGCTTCCCGATGCGCTTTTGTGCCATAACCTTTATGCGCGGCAAGGCCGTAGCCGGGGTATTCTTGATCAAGTTCAACCATCCGAGCGTCGCGGGCGGTTTTCGCCAGAATAGATGCCGCGGCAATACTCAAGGAACGGGCGTCGCCTTTGATGAGCGAAGTTTGGGGGATTTCTAAATCGGGCAGCAGCAGGTAATCGAGCAGCAGGTGTTGGGGGGTAATTTCCAGGGCGTTTAGGGCGCGTTGGGCGGCCAAACGCGTGGCGGGAACGATGCCCAGGGCGTCTATCGTTTGGGATGAAGCAAAGCCCACTCCGAATGCCAGTACCAACTCGCGCAGGCGCGTAGACCAGAATTCTCTTTGGGATGGGGTCATCTGTTTGGAATCACGCACCCCCCTCAGGCTACGTTCGAGATTCCTGTCTGGCGGCAGAATCACCACCGCGGCAGCTACCGGCCCGGCCAGCGCGCCGCGTCCAGCTTCGTCGATTCCGGCCACATATTGCCTGCCTGCCTGCCACAGCAGACGCTCAAATTCCAGGGTGGGGTTTTTGGGGATCAGCGCCGGGTCAAATTTTTTGGGCATTATACCGGCCTTGCAGAGCGTTGCGGTGAATGGTGAAAATATCGAGCACCATACGCAGGGCATCCCAGACGGGGCTGAGTTTAGTATCGGGGTTGAAATACCAGGGGATCGGGATTTCGCTCACGCGGTAGCCGCGGCGGCGGGCGATATAGAGCAATTCGATATCGAAAGCCCAACCAGTGAGCGTTTGGTAGTTGAAAATATCTTCGGCAACGGGGGCACGAAAACACTTGAAACCGCATTGCGTGTCGTTCAGGCTGGGCAAGGCCAGCAGGCGAATGATCAGATTGATGGCGCGCCCACCCAAATGACGGTATTCGGGTTCATTGTATCGCACCGCGCCCGGAGCCTCGCGCGAGGCAATCGCAATTTCAAAATCATTCAACTGCGGCGGAATAAATCGGTTGACCTCAACGATAGGCATGGAGAGATCGGCGTCGCACATAAAACGATACTCGCCGCGGGCGGCTAACATGCCTTTTTTAACCGCCAATCCTTTGCCTGGGGTTTGCTCTTGCAACACGCAGCAATTTGAATATTGTTGCGCAAACGATTGGGCAATTTCGTAAGTCTGGTCGTGACTGCCATTTTCGACAATAACGACCTCGGCGGAGTAGTCTTGTGCCTGCAAAAAAGCAAATACCTGCTCCAGGGTCTGGGGCAGGCGGTGTTCTTCGTTGTGCGCTGGAATAACGATGGATAAAAGCGGATTTGGCAAAATAATTTTCCTGATGTGAGCGGGGATGAGCGGACGGGGAGATGTGTGGTGAGCCGAACTCGCAGGGAGGTCTGGCTCGAAGGTCAGGCCGTGAACAGAATTAGCAATAAAAAGCCCACCAAAATCAATACTTCGGCGATCACAATTGCGCCCAAAATGAGCCATTGCTGGCGAGAGAAATTAAAGCGTTTTTGCAGCGGGTTTATTTTCTCGGCAAATCCAGAATCAATTCGCTGCGAAAAATCACTGATAGCCGAGGGAGAAGTAGGGGCTTGCTCTTCGATTTTTTGGGTTTCATCGGCAATTTGAACCAGCATCTCGACCAGCTTGAAGCGCCGTTCTTGCCCCATCACTGGATCGCCGCTGGAAAGTTGGGCGGAAAAGCGCTCTAACGCATCAAGTTGCACGATACGCACATCCGGGCGAATGGTATCGACGTGTGTGCCAGAATCGGTGAATACCAGTATTCCTTCCAGGGGGAGATCGCCGTAGCCATGCTGGGTCAGAAATGTCTCCACACCACGCGTCAGCAGTTGCGTGCGCAAGATTAAGTTGGGTTTGGCCGCCTGAAAGGATCGTCCACTTCCGCTCATTATTTTCCAGGTATTTCCCTGAGCGCGGAATACGCCCCGAACAGGGTTGTTATAAAGCACGGTCATTCCCTGGGGACTGATCAGAATTAAAGGCACAATCACATCGGGTTCAGGGATTTTGAGATTTCTTAGCAAGGTGTGAGAATTATCGAGCGAACGTGCCAGGCTGCGCGCCAGCATTTCTTGTGATTTCATATCTGCAGGCCAGCTTGAACCAAATTGCATAATGGCTTTGGCGCGCTCGGCAACAGATAACTTGCCTTCAATATAAGGGATTGGGGATAAATCGCGAATAATCATAGTATCAATTCCCTTTAGATGCGACGGGAGAAGTCCGAAAACAGGTATATTGTTTTAAAAAACCGGTGTATCGGCGAGAAAATCGCCATCTCCCTGGGCTTTACCGGCCACAATCTTCTCGCCGACTTTTTGCTTCTCAACGCGGACAACTTCGCCCAACGCGAAATCGTTGCCCATGAGAGCCTGGCGTTGACCTATATAAATCCGGTCGCCGCCTTCAAGATGGGTGAGTAGTGTTTGGCGATCCAGAATCAACATATCGGAGAAAACAAACCCCCGGCGCTGGTATCCACGTACCCAGTCGATTTTTCCATTTAAAGTATAGTGAACGGCTTCAATGACACCATCGAATTTTTTGGCTTTAATCATTTTGGCATTCCTCCGAAAATAAAAGCAACACGTACATAACAAACGAACACAGATGCTACTATCTAAAAAACCTCGTAGCGCAGAAGCACTAAGCTCCCTTTAAAAGAGTTAAAAAATGCACTTACTTTATTATACTCGTTCTCAAGGAGGCAGGACTTACGCACTTTCGCAAAAGAAAGCCCGAAAATAGGGGTGTGGGGGGTGCTTCGCCCCCCCCACACCCCTATTTTCGGTATATTTTTCATCGTTTGGCGTAGGTCCTAGGATGTAGATAAATTATACACTTTTGCAAGCATTTATGGGGTGCGGGCTGGTATTTTCTCTCTTCTCGGCGATAGACCTGGAAGCATTGCTCTAAATTGGAGCTAGTCTATCGTAAATCAGGCTTGTGGAGACAAAGAATATAATATATAATGACGCTAGTACCTCAGTACTGGGCGTTCGCTCATAAAAAAATCAAAAACACGGATTAGGGTACTGGCTGAT